>NZ_JAVKEW010000092.1:0-4673 GCF_040226375.1 Coleofasciculus sp. G2-EDA-02
CGCAGTGGCAAGATTTTCAAATGTGGTCATTGCGGATGGTGTGGAGATGCTGATTTCAATGGAGCCAACAACATCGCACTTGTGGGGCTGTCTATAAACCAGCCTGGAGGCACGGGGTTATCGTGCTTGTTAAACAGAACAAAGAGATACGTTCAGCTTAACTTGTTTGATGACTTCAGGGCTACTGAAAACTCAGGTTTCAGCCGTTAGGCAAGCCTGAGTAGTTTATAACTGCATATATATATTGGAGAACAGCTTCCATGCCCATTCAAATTAAAGTTGAGAGTAATGACTTCGAGGAAAAATGCCGTTGCAACTTGTGCGGTAACATTTTTTTCCCGTTAGAGGTGGTGGCAAGAGCGTATCGAGAATCTGGCGAATATGTTAGTGATGTTTGCCCCGAGTGCCTTGCCACTGGTGCAGAGGGAATCAGTACCCGAATGCGCCAACGAGCAGACTACCTGCGATCGCTAGCGATTGAGTTAGAACAACTAGCCAGAACTGAGATTGAATCCCCCAGTCTGGCTCAATTCAATATTGCCAACCAGCTTGAGAAAGCCATGCGCTGATCAGCTTCCCTAGAAGGGCGGGTTTAATTAAGTTATGGGTTTGTGGCAAAATGTTATCTGTAAAACCCGCCCCTACAACCGGGCTTCCCTGGCTTTTCTCTCTGGTGGAGTATGGAATAGGGGGCGAATGTCTAAGGCTGTAAAATTACTATCCCAGAACCGACTACTGGACTCCGCGCCAATAGAGTTCCATCGGAATTAGTGATTTCCAGTTTGCTCAACTCCAATTCTTTCGAGCGACGCCAAATTTCACTAGCTAGCTGATCTTGCTCCTGTGTCTCCAACTCATACCAGCCGTCACTGACGGTTACAATCAGACGACTACCCGGAAAGTTGGCTTGAATGGATTTAATTAGTCCATTAGCATAGTGATCCGTAATTTCAGCCACTTGATTTTGAATCGCTGTAATCAGGCGTTGTTCTGGGGTAAGTTCCGGAGTTTGTGCAAGTTCAGGTACGGCTAATTCTGGATGTGCAGAGATGGGTTCTGGTTTTACTTCTTTGGCTAACTGTGTCGGTGTCTCTAGGGTTAGGGCGACTGTCGTTACCAGTATGACAACGATAAAAGCCGCGATCTCGCCCGTCAATCCCCAATCCGATAGCTTTTGATTCCACGCCTCTGGTAGTACAGAGCGAATTTTTGCCAAAATGCTATCCCAGATATTCTCAACGGTTTCAAAGCTGGGATAGAGCCAATCCACCATTTTAGACTGGCGAGTGGGTTCAGCCGTATTAGTTTCTTGAGTGGATTCATCTGCCTCTACGGACGTCTGAGGCTTATGCTGCTCCTTTGACATCTTAAATCTCCCTCCCCAGCAACGCCAATTGGCATAAAATGCGCTAGATTCTTCTTACACAACGCTGTTCCTACAGCACAAATTTAGCATTTTTGCCCGTCTTGTCTTCAGTCTGCATGACTGCTCTAGATCTATGAGCCTCAAACGCCGTCAATTTCTGATTTTGAGTGGTATCAGTTGTTTAGGTGTTATTGCCGTTGGTAGTAACCTCAACGCCCGTAAAACGACTCAGACGAGTGATCCCCATTTCCAGACTCCTGAGTCAACACCCTCAACGGACACCCAAAACCAATTAAGAGATCCACCTCTGCTACGCTTTGTTTCCGTTGCTGATACAGGTACAGGTGCAGCCGGACAATATGCTGTGGCAGAGGCAATGACTGCTTATTATCAACAGAATCCATACCAGTTAGTGATTCTGGCGGGTGACAATATTTATAACAATGGCGAGATTGAAAAGGTAGAGGCAGTCTTTGAAAAACCCTATCAAGCCTTACTGGAAAATGGAGTGAAATTTCACGCTTGTCTGGGAAACCATGACATCCGCACCGCCAATGGTGATCCCCAAGTCCGGTATCCAGGTTTCAACATGCAGGGACGATACTATACCTTTCGGCGGGGATCAGTCCAATTTTGGGCGATGGATACAAACGCTAATGCGGATTGGCAGCGTCAGTTACCGTGGTTAGAACAGGAACTCAGCCGCAGCGATGCACCCTGGAAGATTGTCTTTGGACATAATCAAATTTATTCATCGGGTCACTACGGATTGAATCAAAGGTTTATTGAAACCCTGACTCCCCTGTTTCAAAAATACGGCGTGCAACTCTATATTAATGGTCATGACCACAACTACGAGCGTACTTTTCCGATTAATGGGACAACCTATTTAACTTGTGGTGCTGGTGCTGGAGTTCGTGCTGTCGGGCGTTCGCCATGGACTGCCCATTCCGCCTCAAAGCTAAGTTTTGCCGCTTACGAGGTGTATCGCGATCGCATCCTAGTTCGTGGTATTGATACAAAGGGTCAAATCTTTGATCAAGGGGTGATTCCATCTGGTGAAGCTTGAGAAATGGAGGTTATAAACCTCAGCCCATGGGATGATGTAGTATTGACGCCTGTTGGTGTGGGTAATCTATCAAATGATGAAAAGCAAACTGATTCAGAAAATCATTGCCAGTGGACTCCTATTTGTGGCGTTAACTGCCCAAAGTCAGCAAATTGTACAAGCGCAAGAACGCTCAACCTCCCTGCTGAGGCTCAATTGTGTGGATGCGGGTATTGGCAACTGGAGACGTCGAAGTGAAAATGTTGTCGTCAATAAAGCGGTTTACCCATCGCGATTTTATATGGGTCCAGGCGATACTCAGGCATCATTGACCTGTAGGCTGCAACCCAATCAGGAGAATGTCACATTTGAGAGGCTGCAATTAGGGTTTGGCATGCGCGATAACGACCAAGGTAGTCCCAGCGTTCTTGTTAATGTGTATATAGATGGAGTAAGGGCTGAATCTCGAACCGTTTCACCTGGAAGAGAACCCGCTTTCGTATCCCTGGATGTGACCAACACGCAAAACGTTTCCCTGGAAGCTGTCTGTACAAGCAGATTTCAATATTGCGATCGCGTTTATTTCTGGGAAGCTTCACTCTTGATTGCTCCCTAAGCGTCGGCGCCGGCTGGCATAACCCCAGTTAGCGATGCCTCAGACATTACGCATTCATGTTCTAGATGTGTCAGGGTACGTCTTTCTAAGGTAAAAAAAGGAGTTCCTTGCTCAATTGTGTGAGGCTTATGCCGGACAAGCTCAGCCGATCAGATTATCATCAGCAGTATCGATAACAATTGCTGCTTTTCATATCGGTGTCATTTTATTGCCATCAGCCTACTATAAGCCATGAAAGTCAAGCGCCTGAAAATCAACTCGTTCCGTGGCATCGGCGATCTGACGCTGGAGTTCCATGAGACTGAACCAACAGTCTTAGTGGGGATCAACGGAACGGGAAAATCCAGTATTCTCGACTGTATCGCACTCCTACTTTCCCATTTTGTGGCGGAACTTCAAGATCCGATTGGAACGGGACATTTTATTAATGAACAGGACATTACTGAAGAACGGAAAATTCCGCGACATTTTTTTAGTCAGGGAGATATCGCCAATGGCGCCCATCACACAAAAAATGAGATCACGATTTCCTTAAGGGAACGGCAGATCAGTTGGTTTCTCTCGTTATCTAATACCAAGGGACGACCCCGGGGCGGTAATATTCGAGAGTTAGAAGGAATTTGTTTGCGAATTAAGAATCAGTTGCAAAACAATCTGAATGTGAATTTACCCGTCGTGGTTTATTATCCCGTCAACCGCCAGTTTTGCGACAAGGTTACCCAAGAACCGACGAAATACTATTGGTCGAACCAACTGGTGATTTATGACCAAGCCCTAACCGGTGTCTCGATTAACTTTAGCAGCTTTTTCGAGTGGTTTAAGGATCTTGAAGATCTAGAAAACGAATGGCGTCGAGATAATCCTGAACACCGCGATCGCCTCTTAGAAGCCATCAGACAAGCGATATCCTCTCTGTTGCCCGGTTTTGCTAACTTGCGGGTGCGACGCGCCCCCTTACGGATGACAGTGACAAAACAAGGTCGAGAATTAGTTGTTAATCAACTATCAGAAGGTGAAAAAGGCTTGCTCGCACTCGCCGCCGATTTAGCCAAACGGTTAGCGATCGCGAATCCGGGGTTAACGAATCCCCTAGAAGGGAGTGGTGTGGTTCTGATTGATGAGATTGAACTCCACCTGCATCCTAAATGGCAACACGAGATTGTGCCAGCACTGACTCGAACTTTCCCCAACTGTCAGTTTATTGTGGCGACTCATTCACCCCAGGTGATTGCCAATGTTAATCCCGAACAGGTTTATCTTCTTCAAGCTATCCCAGATAGCGAAGTGGGAGACACTCCCATGATTATCGCCAAACATCCAGAACCGTCAATGACTCAAGACAGCAATTCCTTGCTCAAAGAACTGATGGAGGTTTCGGTTAGCTAAATCGGCAAGAACCCTTACCGGAAAAGCGATGGGTGAAGGCTCCCACGCTCTTTAGCTGGGAGATGAAACCGAGCAAACCGTCTAGGTAGCGAATAAATTCGCCAGTCAAATAATTCGGATAACGTTCTACTATTGTGGTAATGTAAATACAAGTCGCGGGAGGGCATTCCGAGACTATAAACGGACGTGGAGAGGGTGTAAGACCTCATTTGGAGGCAACCTTCAGCGAAGCGTCAACCCCAATCAGCGACCACCCC
>NZ_JAVKEW010000093.1:0-53325 GCF_040226375.1 Coleofasciculus sp. G2-EDA-02
TCTACACGGCGCGTGTCATAGGCAGATACATAAAACCAAGTTAAACTTGCTTGAAGTAAGGCTTGAGCCGGATGAGTGCGAAAGTCTCATGTCCGGTTCTTAGGGGAGGGAACAGAGGTGACTCTCAAACCTTACCCGACCAAGAGACTGAAACTGGGGTTTTCTCCCAACTATTATCCTGGGGCGCAGGCGGTAACCCCATAAATCCTGAACGTTTGATATGATTGGCGATAATCCCTAGTGTGGGCAAGCCAAAGGCATCTAACTGGGTGATGGTTTGCTTAACTAACGAGTTCTTGGTTTTCTTGATTGCCGTCACCAGCAACAACCCATCCGTGTGCCTTGCCAAATAACTGATATCCATACAACTGGGGAACTCTGGCGTATCATAAACCACCAAATCAAATTTAGTCTTAAACTCCGCCATCAGTTCCTGCATCTGCGCCGAGGCAAACCGCCGCGTCAGATGGGGGCGGGCTTGACCTGCCGTTAATACAAACAGATTATCAGAAATCGGCGATCGCTGGATAAAATCATGAGGCATCAAATTCTCTGCCAGCAAGTCACTCAACCCTTTGGCGTTCGGTAAATTCAACTGTTGATGAATCTGAGGGTGCGTCAAATTTGCATCCACCAACAGCACCCGTTGACCCATTTCTGCAGCCGTTTGAGCTAAGTGTAACGCCACCGTGGATTTACCATCCCCCAACGCCGCAGAGGTAACCGTCAGGGAACGAATCGGGCGGTCAGAAAACAGAAACCGGATACTAGTATAAATAGAGTCAAAGGCTTCCAGAAATGTCGCATCCGGATAACTATGCTCCCCAGTCTCTTTATCCTGCCTCAGATTCCGATTTTGATAAGCCGGAACTTCACCCAACACCGGCAAATCCGTCGCATCCTTGAGGTCTTCTGTGCTATAAAAAATATCTCTAATTTTTTCCTGGAGAACCCCTAACCCCAGACCTAAGACTACTCCGCCCATCACACCCATCAACAGCAGCTTGTCGGAGGATTCCGCCATATTCATCGGATTCCCTTCTCCATCACGGGCGATTTGCGGTTCCGAAAGAATTTCCCACGGCAGTTTATTTCCCGCTTCCTCAACTTGGAATGTTTCCCGCTGCCTTAAAAGTTGATTCAGCGTCTGAGTCGCCACTTCCAACTGCCGCTGGAGTTCGCTATACTGACGGATAACTTCAGGCATTTGAGCGGCTTGTTGAGCGAATGTAGCTCTTGTCTGGGCTAACTGCTGAGTGCGTTCTTCTAACAGTTTAATCTGGTTCGTCGCTTCCACCAGTTGCTGAATCAGCCCCATGCGAACTGAATTCTGAAATGTCATCACATCAGAATTATTCGTCGTGCTTTTTAGGTTCTCGCCAATAATCCGCTGGGCTTCTTGATTCAGCAGTGCCAGTAAATTCTGTCGCTGTTCCTCTAGGGCTTGCATCCTAGGGTTATCCGGCCCAAACCGAGCAGATTCAATGGCAATCTGACTTTCAACTTCCTGAATTTTCCCCAATAACCCTTGATAACGAGGGTCTTGACTTAAGGCTGATGAAGCGATAGCTTCCTCTGGTGATAATCCTAATTGTTGCCGCAAGTTAGTCGAGAGGGTTCTCAACTCCCGTAGCTCTTTTTGGGTGGCTATCTGTTGGTTTTCAATATCCCGGACTTGGGCAAGTAATTCTGCCCCTTTAGATTGGGGGTCAATCAGGTTATACCGTTCTTGAATACTTTGAATCTGTTTCTGAAAATTAGTGACACGCTCCTGCAATTTCGGCAGTTGCTCATCGATAAATTTAACCCCTTCGCCAATACTGCTCTGGCGTTCATCCAGACTATACTTTAAATACTTCTGGGCGGTTTCCTCTAAAACCAACTCGACCAGTTTTGGATTATATCCTTGATAACTCACTTCCAGGATCTTGGTTCCAGCATCTCTACCTTTTCCGACACTAACCTGTTCAATAGTTAATCCTTTTCTTAAAGCACCAACACTAAATCCCGGATATTCCGTTTCAATTTCCTCAACCACTGGCTTTAGAACACCCACTCCCTTTAATATTTCAATCTGAGTCGGATAATCCAGACTAAACATTTTATCACTTGGCACTCCATCGGTGCGAGCCAAAGCGCTAGGGTCACTTGCCCGTTCTTCATTGGTTACGGGTTCTACTAATAGACGAAAATTTCCTGCATAAATTGGGGGTTCTTTGGTACTTACATACCAAGCGGCTGCGGTAGTTAGGGTAGTCAAACCAGCAATTAGCCAAGCTTTTCGCTTCGCGGTTCGCAACAAGGGACGCAAATTCAATCCACGAGGAGTCGCTGTCACCTCATCAGCAAAATCGGAGGACAACGGCGGTTCAACTCTATCGCCCTTGCCGTTTGATGAAAGTGGAGAATCGCGTTCTATTTCCATGTTGACCTCTGTCATGTTGACTGTACCGCACCCAAACCCTTCTTTAGCAACAGTTCCTGGCATGTCTATTATGCCAGACCATTGAGCCAACTGTCTCTATCCCTAGGTGTCTCACACAATACTTTTTTGCCAATTGGCGAGTCTGCTTAATCCATTTTAAATGAAACCCTAGATGATCATCAATAAAGGTTTGATAAAGTTTACTTCAAGAGGGAACTTGGAAAAGGGAACAGCAACAATAAACCTTTGCCTCTTTACAGAACTGAGTTAACCCAATTTATGTCTAGGGTAATCGAAATTGATGCTAGCAATCAACGAAAAACTGTAACAAAAACGGCAAAATAATCTCTTGCTTATAGACGTTGTATGCAACTTCTCTACAACCATTAGTCCCCGTCCCGAAGCAGACTTTATAATGAATGAATCTATCTTCTAAAAAGGAGCCTTATAAATCTTTAACTTCTGTTTTAATATCAGCCACAAGAAACCTACATCATCGACAAAATATCGCTTCCACAATCGTCTCGGTTCAATCATGAACCTATAAAACCACTCTAAGCCGATGTCACTGAGAAAACTTGGCGCTCTTTTGACATTACCGGCTTCAAAATCGATGGTTGCACCGATTCCCATAAGGATTTTAACGCGATCATCAAATTGGTTTTTGTATTTACTGATAAACAACTCTTGTTTCGGTGACCCGAATCCTACACCCAACACTGTAGCGCCTGAATCATTAATCAGTTGCACAATTTTTTGGCATTCTTGTTCATCATTTTCAAATCCCAAAGGGGGTGAGTATTCTGCTACGACGATTTCCCGACCAACTTTAGCGTTTATTCTTGCTTGAGCTTTCTTGGCTACGCCCGGAGCGGCTCCTAATAAAAATATGCGAATATTTGGATTATTTTTGTGATAGTGGCAAAACTCTGGAAAGACATCTGAACCCGATAATTTTTCTTTGAAGGGAGTACCCAAAAATCTAGAGGCGTAAACCAGAATTTGGCTATCACATATCAAATAGTCAGCCGCTTTATAAGCCTGTAGAAACTGTCGATTTTCTTGTAATTGCATGAGATGATCGACATTAGGAGTAAAGACCACACCCTGCTTTAATTTCTTTAGAAACTCATCTTTAGAAAAATTATCAATATATAAGTTAAGAATTCTAACTTTTTTACGAACTGAAAGACCGCTATCTTCACTAGCTAAAGACATTGGTATAACCTCTGATTCAGGTGTAAACTGGCTATCCTGTTGGTCTTTCATTGAGCGTGGAACTGATGATGAATTCATAGTAGAAGCAACCCCATTAATGATAACATTAACTTCTATGTCTTTCCCTTGGCTAAGAATAAAAGATTGCTTGATTCTGTTACGATACATTGGGTGTGAATCTTAGCGAAAATACGCCACCCGTGCATCCAAACCCTGCGATCGCAGCTGATGGGAAAGACTTTCGGCAGTGTTACGATCTGTAAATGAGCCAGCATTGACAAATTTGCCCCGCCCGGAGTCGGCGGTAAATGCCCCCGACGCATATCGTTGCACTCGGGTAAGTGTATCACCATTGTAAATGGGGACAATGACAACATAGCGATTGGATTCAGGAGTGGGGATTAACCCCAACGCCTGAAGTGTGTCTTGACTCGCCACGCCATCGGGAAATAGATTATTCGCCTCCTGAAACTGCTCCACAGCGTCCTGAGTTTGGGCGCCATAGATGCCATCAACTGGACCTGGATCAAAACCTGCCTGTCTTAACTTTAGCTGAAGTTCAACGACATCTTCACCGCGATCGCCGGGACGCAACTGTCGGAGGTTAAACGGTTGCGTCGGAATGGGAGGCGGCGGCGTCACTTGCCCTCTAGGAGGGGTTAAAATGTTCCCGATACTCGGAGGGGTAGGCAATGTACCGATCGTGGAACTCGGGGGAGGTAAAGTTGTTAGGGTAAGGGTAGAATCGAAGGGGGAAAGACTCTTAAGGTTATCGAACAAGAAAGATTGAGTGCGTTGACCGACAATTCCATCCGGAACCAGTCCCTGAGTGCGTTGAAATTGCCGGACAGCATCTGTGGTGATTTGACCAAAATAACCGGTGGGTTGTTGATTGAAATAGCCTAATTCCCGCAAACGCTGTTGAATCTCAAAGACTTGAGCTCCACGACTTCCTTGCTGTAGCGTTTGGGCTACAGCTTTATCTGTGATGCCTAGGCTGCTAAGGATGATGGCGAATAATAGCAAATGCCAGGGTACGCCAAACCAAGGCTTGGTTAGCAGCCACTCATCCAGATTGAAACTCTCTAGAACCACCTCCGCTTGGCTTTCCGACGCCCAGACAAGATGGCTATAGGCAAGGGTTTCCATAGGTTTCCCCGATAGCTTTTATTGCTAGTTTATCAAGCTATCTGGGAAAATGGTATGGGGGGTATGTTATTGTTGTCGGCTGGGGAGGATGTCAAATTAATCCTGATCGCTCGATGAGAACCGCCGACAGCGCTGCTATCCCGGTAATTGTCAAGGCTAATATAGGGTGTTGACCTTGACTTACGGCAAACGAGGTGACGATTCCAGCACCCAAGGCGGCGGTAATTAATGCTGTCCAGATATCTTTATTCGTATTTTTGTGGTACATGCGTCTTTTTCGGATTTTGGATCAATTTAGACAAGTTTTCTAACCGTACCACTCTCTTTTGTTTAACTGAAGTCTTTGCTGAAGTATTGCAATCAAGATTTAGATTTAGCTAACTTTCTTAATATAATCTCGATGTTACGCTATTTTGATGGATGATGGTTATGCCCGGTGATTGATCGACTACTGCGATCAAGTCCGGTTCAGCACTGATGATATATCCTAGTCAAGGCGGGAAAGCAATCGCACTAGTTAGAAATTCAAGCGGACATGATGCTAAATCAGATTGAGGAGTGATGAGGATGAGCCAAATTAGTCAATGGAGTAAGCCAGCCGCACTCTTGGTGTTAGGATTTACTTTAGTAGAAGATTTGACAGCAACGGCGAGTGTAGCTGTTGGTGCAGGACAGACCCCGTTTGTGACCACTTTTGTTCATACCCAAGAAAATGTAAAGATAAATCCTGACATAAACCTTTTAAGCCACCAGGGTGTGACGTTCTCCTCAAAGCCCTCTCATACCATTTCTGTTGAATCGTTCAACGTTTACACAACTGGACTAGCGCCCAGTGGGTTGATAGGGCGCAACATCATCGAACATGAGTATAACCCGACAAGTTCTTTTCTGCTCACTCAAGGGCTGAGTGGGCAATGTCGGGCGGCGACGCAGTCAAGTTTTATCTACGCGGAACGTTCTACCGCCAATCCAATTCGCGCCTTACAAGCTGACGAGCAAGTCATCCTCGCCGAAGCCAGTGGTAGGAATGGTTGGATCGCAATTCGTTCTCCAATTAGTGGATTTGTCCAAGCGAAAGATCTTAAGCCTTGTCCGGGGGATACGGCTGCGACTACGCCCTCACCCACACCGCCTAACCGTTGTCGCCGAGTGATTTATGAAGAAGAAGAAGGGTTAGCGATTCGGGAGGGTCCCAATACGAATTCAGCGAGAGTGGGTGGTGTCTTCCCTGGCGATCGCGTCACTCTTTCTGATCCGCCCCAATTTAGACTAGATGACGCCGGACGGGAATGGGTGAGGATTACCTCCCCGACGGCTGGGTGGATATCGAATGGATTTCCGCAACTGGGCGATATTAATCTTAAAGCATGTTTCTAGTCATTGGTTCATTGTCATTTGTCATTTGATCGGGGCGGGTTTAGTTACTTATGGGTGCTAAGGAAACGATAGTAGTAAAACCCGCCCCGACAAACCATGCCATTGAGGGAAGCACAGGGTCAAAACTTATTCCACTCGCTCAACATTTCCCGCCTTAACCCAACCTTCTTGTTCACCTTCTGCCAATCGCACTTTCTGCCATTTTTTATCATCGCTTTCTTGAAGGATGATAATATCCTGATTGTATGCTACCCCGCCAATACGATTGGCATCAAGACTGGGAGAATCGCGCAGGCTTAATCCTTCGGGCCAAGTTACCCTCGCTTCATAAGCGCCAGGGGGTAATTCCTCGGTTTCTGGGGATTCACTGGGAGTAGGACTAGGACTAGGACTAGGTTTCGGCTTCTGGGTAGATTGGGCGGGTTTCTTAGCTGAATCGGGAGATTTAACTGGCTGGGCTGGTTGTTCTTCAGCAAAAATGGGTTTAGCTGGATTCGCTGACAATTTTGTGAAAAAGTAATAGGCGACAGCGCCACCTCCTGCTAATAGTATGGTAATACCCAGAATAAGACCGATAAAAAATTTGGCAATACCTGATAAAATCATAGGATTTGTCATTCCTCAAAAAACTCAAAACTCTCTCACTTGCACGGGGCGGGTTTAGTCGCATCTTTTGTGAGGTAAGCAAACGATAATAGTGAAAATAGCCCCTACACAAAACTATGCCCGATTAGCAAAATCAAGGATCACAACTACAAATTTTTATTGGAGTTGACGCTGAATCCGACTACTGAAACGAGTATCTCTAGACGCCATACGTGCTTTTCCCGCCGCCGCCCAGTCTTTGAGAAATTGAATTTGTTCTTGGGCGGTACGAGCGAGGGGAACGATTTGGCTGGCGGCTTCTAATATATCATCAGTGGTAAAATCTCGATTTTGACTAAAGCCAATGTGCATGGCTTCGATGAGGGTTTGTTCAATTTCTGCACCGGAAAAGTCGGGGGTTTCGTAAGCTAGTCGTTCTAGATCATAGTTCTTTAGGTTATGAGGCCGCAGTCGCCCTAAGTGCAGTTCAAAAATAGCTTGGCGTTCGTCTTGAGAGGGTAAGCCAACGAAGAATATTTCATCAAATCGTCCTTTCCGCAGCATTTCAGGAGGGAGTGCTTGGATATTATTGGCTGTGGCGACGACAAAGACGGGAGATTTTTTCTCGGCTAACCAGTTGATAAATGTACCAAACACCCGACTGGCGGTACCGGAATCGCCTTTGGATTCCACTCCCGCAAACGCTTTGTCAATTTCGTCAATCCAAAGAATACAGGGGGCTAAGGCTTCGGCGAGTTGAATCATTTGGCGGGTACGGGATTCGGATTCTCCGACTAAGCCGCCAAATAAACGCCCTACATCTAAGCGTAATAGGGGAAGATGCCAATGGTGAGCGATCGCCTTGGCGGTTAGTGATTTTCCAGTTCCTTGGATTCCCACTAATAGCAAGCCACGGGGATGGGGTAATCCATATTGTCGGGCGCGTTCAGTAAAAGCACCGCCTCGACGCAGCAGCCAGTCTTTGAGGTTATCTAAGCCACCAATATCGGAAATTCTTTCTGTGGTGGGGTAATAGTCTAAGATTTGGGTTTGACGAATCGATTGGCGTTTCTCCTCTAGTACCATTTCCACGTCATCGGGTTGGATTTGTCCCCGCGCCGCGATCGCTCTGGCTAATACCCGGCGTATCCGTTCTAAGGATAACCCTTGACAAGAGCGCACCAGTTCATCTAAAACTTTGTCGCTGAGGGATTGATGGGTTGCGGCGACTAAGCGACTAATTTCGGCTTTGATTTGTGAGACATCGGGTAGGGGAAACTCTTGTACTGTCAGCACTTCAGTTAAGTCTGGGGGGATGGCGACTTGGGGGGTGACGATGACAATATTTTTCGGCTGGGATTTGAGGAGTCGCGCCAGGTTTTTCAGTTTACGGGAAACGGAGATATCGTCCAGAAAGCGGTGAAAGTCTCTGAGGATAAAGATAGAAGGGGCATTCGGGGGGATTTTCTCGACAAATTCTAAGGCTTGTAAGGGATTGCGGCGTCCAAACCCTTGATCATTAGGGTTCCCTTGATAGCCATCGACAAAATCCCACAGATAAACCCCACGTTCACCCAAGCGTTGAGCCACCTGTGCGATCGCGACTTCGGCTCGTTCTTCTTCCAGGGTGGGGATGTAAATCAGGGGGTAGCGGGCGCGTAGAAGCAGCTCAAACTCATCATTAAAACTCATGGTGTATTGGGGTTAAATGCGACAACCTCAAACCGAATCATTCACCAAACCTATATTTTACCTCTGTTCAATGATAGGAGGGCGGGTTTTCTATCTCAGTTATGAAAAATCATCAACATTAATTTCTAAACCCGCCCCTACCTACATAAATCTGGGCAAATGACCAATGACCATTATTTGGGCAATTGTCCCTTCAAAATTTCCAGAGCATCCCAACGTCGGTCTGTTGGCTTAGTGGTGCTATTCTCATCAATAACAATTCCTGGACAGTTGGCGTCACATAACTGTCGGGGAGGAATTTCTAGACACAATTGCTCATAAAGCCAACTATTAGGATCAAAATACCCTTGGGGATGTAAGGTTTCCACCAACTCCTCCAAGGGCGTTTCTCGTTCTAGGACACCCTGATCCTTTTGGTCGGCGGCTTCATCTAACCAAACCAGTTCAGACACATCCAAGGTTAACCGATGATTGTACTGCTGCAAGCAACGGTTACAGGCTAGGGTAATAATCGTTTCCGCTTGCGCCGATACTTCCAAATAATTCCCTTGATGCTTAACGTGTAAGCCGCCTCGCACGGGCGTTAGAGTTTCTAAATCAGGCAGGAATTCATTCACCTGAATCACATCGGTTTGCTCTGGTAATTTAAGCAATCCAGGAATATAAACTGCTTCCATGATGCCACTCCTTTGCTGCAAACAACCCACCGTACTCCAGAGGTTAAACCCTCGCTCGCCACTCAAGGACGTAGACGAACCACTAAGCGGCGATCTGGTTCTTGACCCTGACTATGAGTTTCTAAATCTTCACATTCCTGAAGAAACGTATGCACTTGACGGCGTTCTGCAGCGGAGAGCGATCGCAATTCATAATCTTGACCGGTCTCCCGCACTTTCTGAGCCGCCTGATCTGCTAGTATCCGGAGTTCCTCTTGACGCCGCAGACGGTAACCATCGAGTTCAACGGTATACGCCGCCTGAGCTACTGGTAGCTGACCGAGGTTAAGAATTGCGTTTGCCAAATACTGTAGCGCATCCAGAACCTCACCATTGGTGCCAATCAGGGTTTGAATTTCTGCCTCGGTCAATTGGCTTTGGTCAATGGTCAACCAGTAGCTCGCTTTACTATCTTGGTTCTCATCAGTGACTTGCACCGTCGCCGACACATTGGATAAGCGTAGCAACTCTTCCAGCCACTGCTGACCCCGCTGCTGATTACTCATAACTAACTTGACGCTTTTTTCTTGGAACGTTTCGGTTCAAATGGCAGTGATTCTCGCCCTTCGCCTGACTTTTCTTTCGATTGGGTTTTCCGTTCCGCTTTTTCTTGCTCCTCAACCATTTTCTGGATATTTTCCGGTAGGGGTTCTCGCATCAAAATAAAGGATTGTAGCGTCTGAAAAACGTTAGCAATCACCATATACATCAACACCCCGGCTGGTAAAGGGAAGAAGAAGAACATCCCAGAAAATAAAACTGGGGTAATCTTATTCACCGTGTTTTGCTGGGATGAACCACTTGGAGCATTCTGACCGGTGAGAATCTGGTTCACATACAAACTCACGCCAAAAAATAGAATCATGCCGACAATATCCCAGTGGATGCTGCCATCCTCTTCAAAGGCACCCACCCGTCCCAAGGCGTCAATAAACAGGAATCCTCGATCTGCCGCCAATCCTGGAATCGTTGCCTTGAGCGTTACCTCGCCCGGTGCTAAGGCTTCAATGGTGCCATCTTCTCTCAAGCGCACCTTATCTTCCCCTTTGGTGATTTCCCATTGAGGAATAATTTTGGTGTCTGGATATTCCTGCTTCAGGGTGCTTAAGGATTTCCCCTCAACGGATTGAAAGTCGATTGGCGTCTTCTCCCCCACCACTAAACGATTACCGCTCGGTAATACGGCGGCGACTGGCGCATGCACACCATCGGCAAAGTAAATATTTTGGGGTTTGGTGGCAAAGGCTTGGGGTTGGATGAACTCCATTTTTTCCTGGGGAAAGATTTGAACATCCACCGTATAGTTCACATTAGAAAACGGTGATCCCCGCAATGTGGCAAATAGGGCAAATAAAACAGGCATTTGTAGCAGGACAGGGAAACAGCCAGCTAGGGGATTACCAAACTCCTGGAAGAGTTTGCTCATTTCCTCTTGTTGCTTCACCTTGTCATCGCCATAGCGTTTCTGAATGTCCTCTTGCCGCTTTTTCATTAAGGGTTGGGTAATTCGCATGCGCCTCATGTTGCGAATGGAGCCTGCGTTCAGGGGATAGAGAGCAAAGCGAATTACCAGAGTCAGTGCCACGATGGCAAGACCGTAGCTAGGCACAATCCCGTAGAAAAAATCCAGGATTGGCAGCATGACGTTGTTAGAGAGAAACCCGATACCAAAATCCATTCGTATAAATTCAACCTAGGCGCTGTAACGTTTTCTGAATCTAATTTATCGAATATTGGCGGCAATGGGAGGCAATGTCACCCAATTTATCGCTCTTAAGAATCTAAGCTGTAATTGGATGGGGCGACTTTGGCGTCGATCGCCCTCTTTGGCAGCCCAGAGAAATCCAATGGGCAAATGTATCCAAAGTTACGGAAAATTTTTGAGCGGTATAAAGAAGTTCAACTATTTCCCGCACCCTACACCCAAACCCTATAAATATTGCCCTCCTGCTCACCGCCGCTATACTTTAAGCCTTAACGGAATCCAGAGGTTTACCCGTTTTGGCAGACACTTTTTCACCGATGTAATCGTAAATTTCGCGAAACTGAGGCATAGCCCGCAGTTCTAAACGGCTACCATCTTTCAGGATAACCACAATATCTCCCCAAAGACCGATACCACGGGGAACTTTCCGCAGTTGAGCAATTTCGGAGTAGACAATATCCGTGCGATCGCGCCCTTGCCATCCTCCTGTCACCGAAATGCGGCGAGTGGTAATCCGATAGCGCAGCCACAACGCCCGCACAACCGCTCCAATGGTTAAGGGCAAGGCGATAACCGTGAACCCCAGCAAAATGTTTATAATCAAGTCACCGATGTGGGGACCCCCCTCATAATAGGTTTCTTCTTTAATGCCCATTTATTACCTCAGCATCTACCAATAACTGCTCTAATTCTTGCAAAAATTGAGCATATTCGCACTCCAAGGCGCTGGGACGTACTCCAACTATGACGTACCAACCCGGTTTCAGTCGCGGCAATAATTGGCGCAAAGCTGCTCTAATCTGTCGTTTCAAGCGATTACGGACAACGGCTTTTTTACTGACTTTTTGGCTGACGGAAATACCAATGCGAGTAGGCGGCTGACTTAACCGATTAAGCTGTGAGTTGTCTGAACTTAGAACATCCTCATGGATAATCCTAGGCAACCGCAACCCTCGCACTGTTAAATGGCGTCCATAGCGACGAATTCCCTTTTGGTATACTGCCTTAAAATCTCGCCAATGCCTGAGTCGATTTGCTTGAGGCAACAATTGTTATTTGTCCTTTGTCCTTTGTCCTTCGTCATTCGTCATTGTCATTTGTCAGGGAAGGGGCTATAGGGCGCCTGATCAAGCACCCTATGGGACTATCGACGCCTAATGGTGAATTTGGCGTAAGTCCTGAGCCTTTACCAGGTGACATTACACCGCTAGACGATAACGTCCCTTACTCCGGCGGGCTTTAATCACAGCTCGACCATTTTTGGTTCGCATGCGGGCGCGAAATCCGGATTTGCGTTTTTGCTTGCGGCTAGTACCGCCTAATGTGCGTTTTGTCATCGTTTATTGTTTATCTTTCTACCAAACCATATAGGAATAATTGGGAAAACTCAAAGAAGTTCTACAACTTTTCCCAGTTAACCCAAGAGTCACAATTTTCTAGCTTAACATTCCAATCCCCTAATTTGTCACGCCTGGGTATTAAACTTATCCCTATCTCTCATTCCTCATCGTAAACCTCTATTCCTCCCCGCATTCAGCGAAGCAATGCGGGGAGGAATAGAGGTCAAATCTCACCACATTGAGTGGCAAGATTTGACCAGTCCAGTTGAAGGCACGACGATTAACCCCGTGCTTCGCTGCAACAACTGGACTTTTTTGGCAGTAAACTGCCCCAATCGTTTCCAATTTCCATCGCTAACGGAAACCTGAGTTTTAGTGTCCCCAGAACACCAGCCTGTGTAAGTCTTTCCCGCTTTTTGGGCTATAACTTTATCCCCCTTTCTGATGCCGTGGCGGGTAACTGTGCCGCCGTACTTGCGCCGTTTGCCTCCCTTGGATGGAATACACAGATGGAGTTGTCTGCGACTAATAGGTGGTCTACGGATTACCGCAAACGGCGCGGGTGTAATTTCGACACTGCCTTGCCAGCCACCATGCTTGGCATTATCAGAGTGCCACTCTCTCCACTGAGCAAACTCGAACGCGGCTAAGGTTAAACCATCAACGGCGTGTGTCGTCGGCGTCTGGTTAGCCTTATTTTTCTTGTCCTTGGCTAGCCCTAGCCATTGCCTGAGTTGGCTCGTGCCATTACCATCCTTGTGCCACCCTTGGTGAGTTGTGACAGTTGCCAGCTCAGATAGCCATTTAAGCATCTGTCGTTGCCCCACCATCACCGGAGAGAAGCCGACACCAGACTGAGCCGACTTACGTCCACTGGTTCTATCCACATCAGCCATAACCAATTCATAGTGAATGGCGCTAACGGGGAAAAGCTTAAGCAGCTCTTTAGTTACCCTCTGCTCCAACTGCTTATTGGCTCGGATTGAGGGCGCAAGCTTAGCTTGCTTACGATTATCAAACCGCTTTTGGCGGTGAGAGCGCTCAGAGTATGGCAGCTTGCGGTTAATCCGCCTTCCCCGCCTTGCTCGGCGCATGACCCGCCGTAGTTCCATCCGTTCCTTGACCGTTTTGAATGGAAGGACTAAGTGAGCCATCCAGAGGGTAGCAAGCTTCGATTGAACCCCGATGCCTGAGTAGCATTTGCCTGGGTCTATGCCTATGGCTATAGGTTGGGTGTTTTCCCCTGTTTCAAAGGTTAACTGAATGCCAAAGCATTCTAAATCGTTGTGTACCACCTTAGCTTTGCCTTCCTTTAACCAGCGCCTAGCACGGCTAGACTTAGTTGGCATTAAAGGCTTACCTGATTTTGATAAAACCGATACTCGTAGCATGGAGATAATCCTCACAAGTGAGAGTAATAAGTCCCTTCCCGCCATCTCGGTTAAGATGTCCTGACTCGCGCAGCGGCTTGACAAAAAGCCTTAGAGATAATCCGAACTAGGGAAGTATTCGGAAGTCTGTGCCAAACCGAGACGATGGTGCGGTATTCAACGGTTTAAATCGCCGTTTGTCCGGCAATCCCTGTCCTCACGAAGTAGGTCAGGGTTATTGAACCCTGTGAGTGAAAACTAACTAATCGTCAGAATCCAGGTTCCCAGATAACGCGGTAGGGGAACATCACCGGGAGTCCATACCAGACATTCAAAATAAAAGGTGCCGCCAAACCGGGGATTTTTTACATCAGACAACACGATTTCTACCTTTTCTTGGGCTGGAACTGGCTCCTGCATATAAATCTGGATCTGGTAATTGTCTTTATCCCAGTCCACCTCAGCAATGGGTAGGGATTCACCGTCAACCCTGACCTCAATCCGATCTGGATTAAATTTTCCTGTGTAATAATCTGGATAACGAACGACAAACTGCTGTACCGCCAATTCCATCTTTTTGCTGGGAATCCTCAATCTCAATCGATCCCAAGCCGCTGCACGACCCCCAAAGTCAAAATAGTACCTGAGAATATTTTCCCGTTGCACACCGCTAAAAATAGTGAGTCCGGGATTATTCTGAGCCCAAGTCTGGACAGCTAAACCTGTGAATAAACAGCCTGTCAAAGCAACGGCTGAAACGAAGCGTCCTAGAAGAGATTTGCGGGTAAACATAAGTGGGTGACCTTTCGCTGTAAAAAAACTAAGATTTTTACTAAGCTTTACAGTTTTTGACTGTAGCAGATTTAATTCATACCGTAGTCCGGCGATGGTGCAGACGCTCAAGACGTGAGAAAAGTGCCTTAGGTTCATCTCCCACTTGGGGAAGCTCTGGATGTAGGGGCTGGTTTTACCGCAAACGTTTTAGCACTGTCCCGAAACTTTAGGAGCGCCCGCCCTTCTCAGGAGGAGCCTGTCACCTTTGAAGGTTGGTTTCTGGGAACCTAGTGGACTGACACAGCTAAAATTGTGGAATAGATTTGACGGTGAAATTGGGCGCACACCGTGCGCCCCTACAATACTAATCCACCATTTTAGGTGTGCCACGCTACTAGGCTTGACTCCGCTAAAGTGTCTGGCAGCCTACTATCACCCTCTTGTTCATTTTTATCCTATCTGTAGTTAAATATACACAAAATTGGCAAAAAGCTGCTCATACTTCTGAGTATTACCGAATACTATTAGGAGGCAAATAGCAAGCTCTCACGCATTGAATTAATTTGATTGTTGAGGCTGATGGGAGACAGGGAGAGAGTTTTACGGTTTTTGTCAAAACTTATTGCTATTCAATGTAGATGAACAAGATCTGACTCAATTACAAAATTTAGGACTATTTTATCAAGCGATACTAGGTAGGAGTAGCCTAGAAAATAAAGATGTTGGATATTAGTAGAATGGCAGAGGAATATTCCGATTAAACTGTAGCTAATTCAGTACGGATGATGAACTGGACTTAATCGTGTTCAAGACCCAAAAATTTTACCAGCCAAAAATAGCCTGTGTAGGGTTGATGCAAAAGGAAGGCACAAGGGCTATGATGTCATAAAAATACGCACTTCGTGTATGGCAGTAGCCTAATGACTAAGTTATAGTTTTTTCGGTTAGAAGGAGTTTTCATGAAAATAGCACTGGTTAAAGAAATTGAAGTTGGCGAAAATCGGGTCGCCCTGATTCCGGATACTGTTGCCCGTTTAGTCAAACAGGGCTTAGAGATTTGGGTAGAAAATGGTGCGGGAGAGGCATCGTTTTTTAGCGATCGCGCCTACGAAGAAGCAGGGGCTACCTTAGTCTCAGAACCAGGCAAACTCTGGGGTGAAGCCGATGTGATCGTGAAAGTGGGCATTCCCAAAGATGACGAAATCCACCAGATGCGGGCAGGATCAGTATTAATTAGCTTCCTCAACCCCCTGGGTAAGCCAGACGTCGCCCAGAAACTGGCAAACCGCCAGGTGACAGCCTTCAGTATGGAGTTGATTCCCCGTACCAGTCGCGCCCAGAGTATGGATGCGCTGTCCTCCCAAGCTGGGGTAGCCGGGTACAAAGCCGTACTGATTGCCGCCGCCGCATTACCAAAATTCTTCCCCATGTTAACCACAGCAGCGGGAACGATCAAACCCTCAAAAGTATTTATCCTGGGTGCAGGAGTCGCTGGCTTACAAGCGATCGCGACTGCCCGACGCCTGGGTGCTATGGTAGAAGCCTTTGATATTCGTCCGGCGGTTAAGGAAGAAGTGCAAAGTTTAGGGGCGAAGTTTGTCGAGGTAGAAATCCAAGAAGACACCGTCGCTGAAGGCGGTTATGCTAAGGAAATCTCTGAAACCGCTAAACAGCGCACCCAAGAGGTGATCGCTGAACACGTCAAGCAAGCCGATGTGGTAATTACCACCGCCCAAGTTCCTGGGAAAAAAGCCCCCTTGCTAGTGACGGAGGAAATGGTACAGCAAATGAATCCAGGTTCGGTTATCGTGGATCTCGCCGCCGAACAAGGTGGAAACTGTGCCCTTACCGAAGCGGGGAAAGATATTGTCCGTCATGGCGTGACAATTATTGGTCCAATGAATGTCCCCTCGTCTATGCCCACCCACGCCAGCCAGATGTATGCCAAGAATATATCAACGTTATTGCAGTACCTGGTAAAAGAGGGACAGTTACAACTCAATTTTGAGGATGATATTGTAGAGAGCACCTGTGTCACCCATGGTGGCGAAATTCGTAATCAGCGGGTCAAAGATGCTCTGTCTCAAATGAGTACAAAAGTATAGGTCATGGTTGCTCGTTTTGTCTTTGGCGATGAACCCTGTAGCTTGCTCAAAGAAAAGTTAGTATCATGAAGCCCGAAAAAGGAGGAAGGGATGACCACCACATTTATTGCCAGTTTATTTGTCTTCGTGTTAGCTTCCTTTGTTGGTTTTGAAGTGATCAACAAAGTGCCACCCACCCTGCACACTCCCTTGATGTCTGGCGCTAATGCCATTTCCGGTATTGCCGTCATTGGCGCCTTGCTTATCTCCGGATCTAAGGAATGGAATGTCACAGTTATTTTGGGTTTAATTGCTGTGGTGTTAGCCACGGTTAACGTGGTGGGGGGTTTCTTAGTTACGGATCGAATGTTGCAAATGTTTAAAAAATAAGTGAGGTGAGAGCATGAGCGAGTTTCTGCCGACTGGGATTGAACTAACCTATTTAGTCGCAACGGGATTATTTATCTTGGGGTTGAAAAAGCTGGGATCACCAGCTACGGCACGCCAAGGAAATGTTTGGGCTTCGGTAGGAATGCTGCTGGCTGTAGTGGCAACTCTGCTTAACCAACAGGTTTTGAATTATCAAATGATTGTGGCAGGGATCGCCCTTGGTTCCGTAATTGGCGTAATCGCCGCCTATAAAGTCGCGATGACTGCCATGCCTCAGATGGTAGGCTTACTGAATGGGTTGGGCGGTGCCGCATCAGCCCTAGTCGCGATCGGGGAATTTTGGCGCTTGCTCAGCATGGGTCAAGGTGTACCCTTAGGGTCTACGATTACCGTGATTCTGGGTGTGTTGATTGGTGGAGTCACGCTCACTGGCAGCTTTGTGGCATTTGGCAAGTTACAGGGGTTGATTACGGGTAAGCCGGTAAAGTTTCCCTTACAGCAACTTTTTAATGCCTTACTCCTGATTAGCTTTTTGGTGTGCAGTGGCTACCTATTAGTCACACCGGAGAATACAACCATCTTTCTGTCGATGGTAGGTATCTCCTCGGTATTAGGGATTTTCTTTGTCCTGCCGATTGGCGGCGGCGATATGCCTGTGGTGATCTCACTGCTGAACTCGTTTTCTGGGTTAGCGGCGAGCGCGGCGGGTTTTGTCGTGATGAACGATATGCTGATTGTGGCTGGGGCGTTAGTTGGGGCTTCGGGGTTAATTCTGACCAATATTATGTGTAAGGCGATGAACCGTTCCCTACCCAACGTCCTATTTAGTGCCTTTGGTAGCGGTGACGCCCAAGGCGGTGCTGGTGGCGCAGGTGGTGTAGGGGACAAGGTTGTCCATAGTATTGATGCTGAAGAAGGGGCAATGATGTTGGGCTATGCCCGTTCTGTGGTCATTGTTCCAGGTTATGGTATGGCGGTGGCTCAGGCACAACATACGGTGCGCGAGTTAGCTGATCAGCTTGAAAAACTGGGCGTTGAGGTCAAATACGCCATTCACCCAGTTGCGGGTCGTATGCCGGGACACATGAACGTACTTTTAGCTGAAGCGAATGTATCTTATGACCAGCTCTATGATATGGATGACATCAATCCTCAGTTTGATAACACGGATGTCGCCCTCGTCATTGGTGCCAATGATGTGGTGAATCCAGCCGCTCGCAGCAATAGCAGTAGTCCGATTTACGGTATGCCGATTCTCGATGTCGATAAGGCAAAGCACGCGATCGTGATTAAGCGAAGCATGAGCGCGGGCTTTGCTGGGATTGAAAATGAGCTGTTCTACGGCGATAAGACCATGATGTTGTTTGGTAGCGCCAAGGATATTGTGGCGCAGCTAGTTGCTCAAGTGAAGCAGCTTTAATTAACCTAGGGGCGGGTTTGACGATGATCATTTTTGCCATCCGAATTTGACTCAACCCGCCCCGAAAATCGAATCATGGCAGGTGTTGTTGAGAGGTTATTGATAAACTACCCAGACCTGCTATCGCGCTCGGTCTGGGTTTTCAGTAGCCCTGAAGTCATCAAACAAGCTTTGCTGAACATATTCAACAGTTCGGCTTAGCTTGCACGACAACCCCGTGCCTCCAGGCTGGTTTATAGACAGCCCCTCGCGATTCGGTGGGAAAGGGCGGGTTTTGTTGAACGGTTATCGGTGAATAGCGGAATTGAGTCCCTAAACCCGCCCCTACAGAACATTAAATCCTATCCGGAAATATCGGTTGGGTAATCAGTATGAACGGCTTCTAGCTTCATGACAATTTTCGGCTTAAGTTTCTCAAGCTCTTGCTTGAGAATTCGTTTACTTAGCTGAGGCTGAGCGCTGGGCATAGCCGCATGGCTAGCATTTGCCCAATCTAGGAGCAGTTTACGCTGAGTTGAGGCAATGGTGGAGGTCATCACATTGGCGCAGCGTTGGGGTTGAGTCAGGGCAAAGAATAAAATCCGGTAGCTTCCCGATTCTCCTAAAATGCGGATCACTTTCTGACCCATGGCAGTTTTCAGATCCAAATAGCAGGTTAGCCAACGGGCGCCATGTTGCCGATTATGCAATGCTGTAATCCATAACACCATGGGATGAGGAGACATCAGAAACAGGAATTGGTTATAGCGGGTACTAATTCGGCGGTTTTCAATATCGTCCTTCGTCAGCATCACCCAAAGGGTGGCTAACAGTTCCTGACTGGTGCGAATAATATGAGGAAAAACAATCGAGGCTTGGGGTTTGTTTTTGGGCCAAGATGTTTGTAAACAGAGGTCTTCAATGGAACGAGCTGGAGGCTGGGGCGGTTCTTCTACGCGGGATATTTTCGAGAGTACCGCACCAATCCGTTGACCGAGTTGTCGTCCTTGACCAAAACGCTGCTCTAAGGGTTCTAACGTCTGGATGACTTCCTCAATTGTTTGCGGGCGATCGCTCGCCTCTTTTGCCAAACAACTCATCACCAGATTTTCCAAGGCTTTGGGCAATTTCAAATCGGGTTTTGCGGCTTCAAAGGTGCGCGGTGGAGTGAAGTGATGGGCTTTGTACCACCCGCCGAAGGAATTGGATTCGCCCACAATCGGCATTTCGCCCGTGAGCATCTCAAACATCATCACACCCAGACTGTAAATATCTGAGCGGTTATCCAGTTCCCGTCCTTCCATTTGCTCGGGGGAACAATAGGCTAACGTCCCCATAAACGAGTGTGTTTGCTCGCTGTTGGACTGGATCAGCTTAGCAATGCCAAAGTCGAGGATTTTTACCAGTTCTCCGAAGGAGGCGTCTTGAACCACGAGAATATTGCTGGGTTTAATATCTCGGTGAATAATTGGGCTAAGTTCACCTTCGATCACGATCCCCTTATGAGCGCATTGCAGCCCTAAACTAATCTGACGGCTAATATTGAGAAACCGAGGTAAGGGTAGGGTTTGATCGCGAATGATTTCACTTAAGCCATTGCCTTCTAGGAACTCCATGACGTAAAACGAAATATCATTTTCATCCACGCCATAATCCCGGACGCGCACGATATGATTACTTTTTTCCCCAAGTAGCGCACAGATCGTCGCTTCTCGCTCGAAGCGATCGCGCATTTTTTGGTTGAGCAAGGTTTGGGAGATGAATTTGACAGCGACAATAACGCCGCCCAGTAACATATCTTTAGCTTGATAAACTTGACCCATAGCGCCCTGACCTATCAACCCAATGAGTTGATAGCGATTGGCGAGTATGCGACCATGATTAGGGTCTTTTGTCATGATTGGTTTAGTGAGAGCTTGGAGCAGTTGTGAACAATACCTATTTACCAGTTTGACCCAAGCGCAATTCGGCAAGTAGCATCCTCAAGAACTAAACCCAATAACTCACTCGGTTACTCGTTCCATGGTGACTAGCCATAGTTCATCGCTTCGTTGAGCGCTCAACTGGAGCCACACCTGTGGCAAACCGCACAATAAATAACTCAAGAAGTTAAAAATGTCAAGGATGACGTAGAATTTATCGGTCTATCCCGGACTCTATCCTGCTAAGCTAACACACAAAAGCAGGTAAAACGTCGCAGATTTTTAGGGGGGGTCAAATCCCAGTGAGTGATCTTCACGCTTTATACTTCTGATTATAGGTGACACAGAAAATCGGAATAAATTAGATAGGTTATTGCTAATGGTGTACCAGTTAATACGTCTTGTGCTATCCCGGCTGTCGTTCTAGCTTGGCTTCCATTGTGCTGGTCAGATAATGACCCGCCATGATGCTACTGGAGAGGTAGTAGGTATTGTCATCAAGCTGGTGTCGGGTTTCAAAACCACTACGTCTTTGACGATCGCCTAAAACCCAATAGCGTTGAACAATTGATTCTGGAGTGATCCAACCCTCGCCTTCGACACGACCTAAACCACTATGCTGTAAAACAAAGGTATACTGTCGTTCTCCGGCATCAAGACGCCCCCGATACTGGAAAGAAATATCCTCGCGCTCATCGTCGGGAAAAACCAGCTTTGTCACCATCGTAAACCAGTTTTCTCGACCCCAGGCAACAATTGTTTTCCCTCTGACGCTCAGCAGCAATCCATTGCGCTCCAGCCAATTCCCCTGGAGTGTCCATCGTCCTGCCTCCATTAAAAAGGTGTGAGCCACAGCGTTACCCTTTGCCTCTGATCGAATATTGCTTGTTTAATTTTTCCTCAACAGTGACACAATGCCTGACTAAGCAGATTGCCAAAATGGTAGTCATGAAGATAAAAAAGGCAATTATGTTTCAGTATTAAGTGTAGTCCCAAGTGGGCAAGAAACGCTTCATTCTAAGTTAATTATTTTAGGATGGCGCGATATTACCCAAAAGTACCCCTTGCTTGGCGCCTGTAACTTGAGGGAGATTCCCGCAAATGCCCAAGTCTCGCCAATAGGCTAAAACGGCAAAGGCGATCGCTTCTTTGAAATCTCCACTCACCCCAGCCTCATCTGTTGTTTGTATACCCACTGACTGTAACCGGGCTTGTAAGCGCTGTTTGAGATAGAGATTGCGGCTACCCCCACCGCATAAGAATATCTGATCGGGCATCTGGGGCAAAAAGCGACGGTAGCTTTCCTCAATTGAGGCGACGGTGAGTTCTGTCAGGGTTGCCAATAGATCAGCTGGACTCAGGGAATAGAGTTGACTCTGGGCAATACATTGTTGTAAGTAATCCCAACCGAACAATTCTCGCCCTGTGGATTTAGGGGGGGCTTGTTGGAAAAAGTCATGGGCTAACCATTGGTTAAGCAAGGCTTGACAAACCGTACCCTGACGTGCCCAGTTCCCGTCTTGGTCATAGGTTTTGCTTCCCTGAGTAAAATGCTGCACCGCTAAATCCAACAGACTATTCCCAGGTCCTGTATCCCAACCGCAGACAGCATCTAACCAATTCCCTTGACAGGGGGGGAGGTAGGTAACATTACCAATTCCGCCGATATTTTGGATACATCGGTGTTGAGTCGGGGAGCAGAGCAAACAAGCATCAATTTTGGAGACTAGGGGCGCTCCTTGACCCCCAACTGCGATATCAGCAACACGGAAATTACTGATAGTTTTAATCCCTGTGGCGTCAGCAATAACCTCTCCCCGTCCTAACTGAAGACTATATCCCAAGGGGGTGCATGTAGAGACGTGCCATGGCGCGTCCCGGAGCCGAGGAACAGGGGGGCGATGGTAAACAGTTTGACCGTGGGAACCGATCAGCGTAGCGGCGGGTGGGTGGTGTTTCTGGATGGCTTGGGCGGCTTGGGCAAATTGTTGGGCGATCGCATCATCTAACACAGCGAGTTCTGCCATAGATATAGAACCGCCAGCACAGAGATTGAGGATTTGCGATCGCAGTTGTTCCGGGTAGGGGTAAGTCTCTCCCGCCAACAACTTCACGGTTAAATCTGACTCGGAACCAGCAATCTCGACGAAAGCCGCATCAATTCCATCAACTGACGTACCACTTATTAATCCAATCACCCGGGTCATAGTTTTTGCTGGGGGAGGAAGACGAAAATAGCTACTGTAGGAATCAATAGATTGTACCAAGAGTTGGCATTTCCTCGAAAAAAAACCTCAGCCGTGAGGCTGAAGTCTGTGACATCCTCACCACGCCGTAGGGGTTTGGTTACCAAACAGGGGTTTGGTAACCAAACCCCTACTCATCGCGATCGCACCCTAACCCTTGCAGCCGTTTCGCTCGTCTCACCCGCACCTGGGTATCGTCACTACCACTAGCGATCAGAATATTTCTCTTCAAAACATTTATATCAACACTATTAAATTTGAATGCTTGGTTTCTCAATGACCGACCCACTTCAATCCCACTTGCATAATTTTCTGCTCGTTTACCCTGATTCGTTAGGGGCCACAGCATCATTCGCCCGTCATCGCCACCACTGGCTAAGTAACAACCCCCATTACTTAAAGCCACAGAGCGCACTGGTTGACCGCCATGACCATTCGACCACCGATCAAGAATTTCACAAGACTGATTATCCACCAAACAGGATCGCATATTCCATAGAGTAATAGTGCCTTGATTATCAGCCGTTGCCAAAAGATAGGGTTTTAATTTGGCAACATCCATGCTTAATATATAGTCATCTTTTCCCCCTTCCTCTCCGGCTTTGTATGTCACTTTACGCAGAGAATTATCACCCAAATTCAAAATAACTAACTGATTTAATCGTCCAGCAACTGCTAAATTTTGATTGCCTTGTCCTATAAATTCCAAGTTATAGACAGCGAAGTCAAAGTTTAGCTCCAGAATCGGTTGCTTTTCTTCGTTCAATTGTCCTAGAGATTGGTCTAGATCTTGGTAAATATCCCACCCAAGCACCTTACCACTGCCATGACCGCTAAACAGATAACGAGAGTCTTCAGTAAACTCTAAGGCTAAGACCCGATCATCTTTTTGAAAAGAAAAAGAATCCATCAATTTTGGGGTTTCTGCCAATAAATTCAATAGTTGAATCTCACCATTTTCCAACCCTGCTGCAACCACATTATTATCTACAGGTTTATAACGAATAACCCGCACCGCTTTCCCCGTATCGGCAATCTCCTCTACTTCTGGATTAGCAAAGGGGTTAAAAAAGCCATCAACTCGCCATTTAATTAAAGTTTCATCACTGGAACCACTAACGACATTCTGGCTCATGCCATTAAATTGCACCGAATTAACTGCCGCTTGGTGTCCAAAAAATTTGTTATTGGGATTGAGCCAAGATAGCCACCAGATAAAATATAAAAGCAAAACTCCTCCACCCAAAACTAACCAAGCCGGAAGAATCGGATAAACATCCAGTCTTAACACTTGACTAGTGGGATTGGTATTTCCTAAACGCTGATCCGATAACATCGCCACCGCTTCTAAAGATAGCCGCTTGGTTCCACCCCATAAATGGCGTCGGGCTTGAACTCTAGTCGCTGCTTGAGCGATTTGACCTGGATTCAATTCTGCGGGTTTATCCGGCAATTCTAAGGTACATTCCTGTTTGTCTTCACCTTGAATTTCAACAGTGACTTGCTGCTGAAGATTGCTATGATTATCAAATTCCAATGTGTAGGTAACCGGGAAATTACGCCAGTTGGGTAACCAGGTGCGTTTGGCTGGAATTTGTTGCTGCTTGGGAGTGGCGCTAAATTCAACCAATCCCATAGGCAAAACTTCTAGGATACCTTCCACTTGGGCAGGAGTTCCATGACGATGAGTCGCCTCAATTGTAAAGGGATAAATCCGGCTGGGGGCTTGGGGAATATCAGGAATTTGGCAGATAAATGTTTCGGTTGCTTGTCCGCCAGGAGGTAGGTGTAACTGGCGTTCAGTTCCATCCACAATCCAGGTTGGATCTAAGCCCGAAAACCTCAAAGTAACATCAGTTTCAAGTTGACTGGGATTATAAACCCGTACCGGGATTTCCTGCTGATTTGCTGGATGCTCTTGAAACTCCCGCACTGGCAGATCCAATTTTAACGGAATCGAACCCGTACCTTGTTCTAAAATTAAACGCAGGACTTCTCTGTCTTCATCTGGGAGTTCCATGGAGAAGACACGTACCGTTAGGTTCATTAGTCCCACAAACCCTGGTACAGGATTATCCACAATCGTCACCTGAAAATGGGTGACATCACCGGGAGGCTTTTTGGTACTCACTTCTGGGGAGATAATGTACCAATCCGGAAGGCGATCAACCTCAACCCCAGCCGCCATGACTTCCACCTGAAAACTGGCAAAGCGATCGCTATCATTCACCACCATAACTTCAAACGCAGCAGGTAGACCTCCTGGCTTAAATCTAAGTTGTTTTGGGGAAACAGTCGTATCAATTAAATTATCTGCCATTATTTTTTTTTCCTTACTCCTGAAACTCCCCCAGTTTTCCTGTTAAGCAGTTCCCTTAAGCAGTTCCCTCATCAACACCCTAGATCAACTTATCAAACAGATCATCTCGACGGGATTTATCCGGCGGTTTTGATGGCTTGGAGGGGTGGGAAGGAGTTGATGTAACAACTTTTGGCAGTGGCTGCTGTCCCCAAGTTAGCTGTCGGCGACGCCAAGCCGTATACAAAATGTTAATCCCTATTTCCTGTGCTGTACGGATTGCTTCACGGGAGGTAAGTCGCTTTTCATTGATTCCCCACGCCCCTGATAAGTTACCTAGCACGACGATAATTCCGCCACCGCTTAAGATTTGAATCGGCTTTCTATTGATAGTAGGTGCCGCAGCAAAGAGAAAGGGTTGAGTCCGAAGTAAGTCGTGGCGGTCTAATTTTTCCAGTGGATTTAACAGAACTCCCAAACTTTGGGCAAACTCTTGGAATCGACCCGCGATCGAATTCTTGCGTCTGGCTAACTCTGTCGCAATCATCTCTCGTTCACTTACAATATCTTGTCGGCATTGCTTTAATCTTGTATCTGTATCAATATTTGGAGTGTTATCGATTTGAGTTAATGCTTGTTCGAGTTCGTGGTAAAGTTGGCTCAGGTCTTTTATCGCATTGCCTTGCCTCCAATGTTTCAAGTCTGACGACGCTTCTACTAAAAGTGTGCCTCCTGCCTTTAAATACTGTCGCAGAACCTCAAATTCAGATTCTCCTAATACATGGACTTGGCGATCCACCATGAAAAATAAATCATATTCTAAAATATTTTGTAGCTCTGCTAATTGTAAACTGAATTGTCCAATTTCATCACCCCCCTGCAGGGCTGGATAAAGTCCAGAAGTTGATTGCAGAAGATAGGAGAGATTCGCTAAAATACGCTCATGTTCATAGTTATCAACGGCTAGCCCTTTGTACATGGCAACTTGAACAACCGCCTGAGGTCGCGCTTGTGGCTGGAGACGGTAGCGCAAGTCCAACTGGTTATAGCTAGGGGAGAAAACATGGACGGGGACTTCAAGTTTAAATTTTCCAGCTTTAAGGAGAATCCGGCACAATTCGACATCCCCTTCAGTGGGTGGACTCGTCTTCTCATCAATCCGAAATGTTTCGATGATTCTATCTGTGGTTCTACGGGTGCGTAATTCTTCGGGATCTCTAAATTTAACTACCAAATAAACCATCAAGGGTTTTTCTGGCGCCGCTTCTGAAGAAATCCGGTAGGACATTGGTTCAGGCACTACGATAAAATTGCCAAATAAATCAATGGCAATTCCCGGTTGAATTTCGACCCAACGTTCATCTCGGTATTTTGCCACCACATCAGCGGGTGCGGGAACGATATGTACCCCCAAACCGAAGACAATTCCGGGCTGATGCAGAGATTGGTAATAGGTTCTACGATACTGACGGTGATATTGGTGCGCTAACTGCCAACGTTGGGCATCAATGAGTAAGCCATCTGTGACATGGAGACGCTCAAATTGTTGGATAGAAGGTGGAGGGAAATGGTTAGTCATTTGTCATTTCTCATTTCTCATTGGTCGTTTGTCATTTGTCATTTGTCATTCAACATAGAGTTCATAGGTACAAAATGCGGGTTTTTCTTGTTGAATAATTTGATGAACTAATAATTCGTCAATTTTAGTCGGAGGATCAGGACGCAGTCGCACAATGAAATGATAAGGTTGTCCGCCGCCGATAAGGGAGTCTTGATTTAGCCGCGTGTTTCCCATCATAAATCCCTGACCAAAAACTTCTTGAATACAAATATGCCTTTGATGTTCTGGGAGATGATCATCTAAAGGTAAGTCAGTAAATAGATGCAAGTAGAATCTTAATCCCCTGCGCGTACCCCGCCAGCGATAAATCTCCATCGCCTGACGAATTAGATAGCGCTGTCGCTGTAGGCTTAAGGCGGGGTTAAGTTGCCAACCTACCCAATGGGCTAGAAAGGGTAGAAGTGTCTCTGGTGTCATTAAGGGGTCGAGATACGCCCATAAAGCATCCAGGGATTGTACTGTCGGTTCAAAGGCTTGCTCGAAAATTTTCAGCAAGCGACTAATAAAATCTACTTCTCGATAGATTTCAGGTAAAAAGTTTAAATATAAGCTGTGAGGGCGAACATAAAGATTAAAGCTAGCTGATTCAACATGTTTGTTCCCCGTTACCGATTGGCTGTAGTAGACATAAATCTGACCGCGATAATCGAGACGGTGAGAAGGTTGAGCATCTCCTACCTGATTAGACTCAAAGAAATCGGCTGGCATATAAAAGCGAATGACAGCTTCCATGAGTCCACCGGGACGGAGTTCCCGCCCTTCCATACCTAAACGATACCATTGGGAGGGAAAATCTCCCTGGATTTGAATATCCAAGTGTAAGGTATGGTTGCTTAGATTTTCTAGTTCCAGCAGGAGTTCACTGGGTTCTCCGGGGTAGAGGGTAAGATAGCAACCGCGACGTTCTGTTTGCCGAGTTGCTTGGCTGAGCAAAGGCGCTTCTAACTCGCTCGACCCCCCAATGGACTCAGGCGTGACCTCTGGCAACTGCATGGGAGTCAGTTGCAGACGTAAGGGTAATATATCGCGAGCTTGTGTCATTTGTCATTTGTCAAGGGGAACGGGGAACAGGGAAAGGGGAACAGGGAACAGGGAACGGGGAACAGGGAACAGGGAAAGGGGAACAGGGAACAGGGAAACGGGAACAGGGAACGGCGAAACGGGAACAGGGAACAGGGAAACGGGAACAGGGAACGGCGAAACGGGAACAGGGAACGGCGAAACGGGAACAGGGGAAGTAACTGTAACCAAAAAGTTGGACACCTCTGGACATTGTTGGATATTTTGTCCAGGTGTTGTTGTGTTATAATGAACGCAAGCGAAAACCAAGCTAAAAATCTCAGGGGCCTGAGACCCCGTAACAAAGTAGAGACGCGCCATGGCGCGTCTCTACAATAGTAGCGCACCTGTAATAAGGCGGTTGAGAAATCCAGCATACCTTAATGGCGCTGAAAATAACGGATTAAAGCAGCAAAGTTTCTCAAATTACTACAATTACAGACTTTGAGTAGGGCGAGTTTCGTCCGATTTTAAGCCTGTGGACTGGTTGAGTGCCGACACCGAAGCGAGTGAAACTTATATGTGGATGTGAGAAACAGGATATATAGCAATCCTATTTAGGTTGTGGCAATTTTCAAAACTGAAACCCTTGCTATACCTGGGTTTCAAGCCGTTCACTTGTTGCATCCTATTTAGGATTGCTATATAATGTACTCTACATTCCACATTCCGCAGGTTAACACTGCTACTGAGGGATTTTATTAAAGAGGCGCATAATGCTTATCTTAATTGAGATTTGGCTGCGGACAGTAGTAGCCACTTCAAAAAAGGAAATTTAGGATGGATATTAGGTGATAGAAGTTCAGAAACCTTTACATCATGACCGATTTTACACGTATTCTTTACTATGCCCCAATTATGACTGATAATTCTGTTTCTGATTTAGAAGAATTGTTCCCCCAGTCAATAAAGTTGCTTCCTGAGAATAGATACCGAGCAAAGGTTGATGCTGTTGTACCTTTCTCGGCCAGAGCTAGCTTTGAGCAACTCGAATCCTGTTTTTTGGGAATTAGTCTTGAGAACAAGAATTTTACACCTGAAAAGCTAAGAGCATTGATTGAATGGATTTCAAAGCGCTTTCTTCACTGCATAGTATTAGTTGGTGACAGTATTCACCGTATCACTCTAGAGATAACAAGAGGACTTGAACCAAAGATTGCTTTTGGCAAAGCTTTAGATATTGGTAATTCTTTTATTCAAGAGAATGAACACATTTTTAATGCTTTCTGCGGGCAAACCAAATTTAACTTCGAGACTTGTCATCAAATTCAGGCATCAGATGAATATAATCAATTGCATCAATATCTTCAAAACTACTTTGAAACTAATGGCAAGTTTCGTTCATCAGTCGAATCATTTGGTCGCAAATATAATGAAAGAAGATTGATTAATTGTAGCAGATCTGAATTAGAGTATTATATTAGTCGATCTTGTGACTATTTTTTGGAAGAGTTTGCAATCTTCACCTGTCTTCAAAGACGTGGATTTTCCGTTATGGTTTATCCTGGGTCTTTTAGCACGCTTACTGAAATTGCTAATGGAGAATATGCAGATATTATTGAAGAGCTTAAACAGCTAATAGTAGTATCAATCCATTTTAAGGGGCGATAGTGGTATGTATTTTGAATCTTCTAGCTCACTGCCTGAAATTCGAGCAGGTCAAATTTATAAGAATATATATGAGAAAAGAGTTAGTAATGAGTGTGCTGACGTGCCTGCCATTATTGAAAAGGCACAGATAGATAAGGGTTTACTTCTCTTTTCTAATTCTGGAGGCCGCGAACGTGCATTGGGAGCATGTCAGGGAAAGCACGCGCCGAGTCATCTCCCGATGAAGACAGCAGAGCATGAAGGAGTGACAAGCGGCTACAGAACTTGACAGACAAAGCATTTGCTCCCTTCAGCCTCAAAAAAAATAGTAGCGATTATCACAGGCTCACCCTCGAAGGATGAGGGTGATGAGAATGATAATCACCTGGTGGAAAGCGAGTGACATAAGAGCGTTAACTTAAGCTGAAAAGCATTCTAACCGAGTCTCTCTTTACGATAATGATTATGGCTGAAGTTGACACAGATGGCGAGTAAGACTCACTGCTTTTGCACGTACTTTTTTGCCTTTTTTCAAAAACTTAAAAAACAATTTTCCTTTGATTAAATATATATTAAGAACTCAATAGCAAGGGGGAGCAGGCGCTCTTGTTCCCGACCCAGTGAACCCAAACTTTTAGAAAGTGCTGTAGAGTTGATGATTCAGATAAGCACAGCGATGAGCTAGAACTTTCGGCACATTCTCCTGATTCCACTGCGCTCCACTAATCTTGGTACGTCGATCAATTTGTTTAACGGCTGACTCAACTGCACCTGATGCCACTGAACAAATTTGTTCGGACGAATAATATGAATAGTTGAGGATGCGATGGCGATGTTTGCCCAGATAGTCACAAAAATTCTTGGCAACTTTAGTCTTCAACTCGGCAAAGAGTTCTAAGACATCCTCGACTTTCCCTTGCCACAAAATGGCTTCAGCTTTTTTTAACCTTTTTTTCGACCCTCCCACTTTATACAGATTTTCTTTTAAATGAAACCAGTCCAGAATTTCTCTTCGAGAATTTGGCTTTCCAATTTGACTAATAATATTCCAAATCCCGTCGTGTCCATCCCCAATACAGGTAAGTGGAGATGCTAACCTTTGTTCATTCACCCAGTTAATTAAAGTTTCATTTTCTTGAAAGAATGCTTCGGTTACTTGCTCATGAATCCTGATGCCTTTGTAATCTCGCCAAATACATGGCTCACCCAATGACGTTCTTAAACGAATTTTTCCCCCATCTACGCTTAATTCCTGAATTTCTTTGTCGGGAAGGGGTAACGGAAATTCCTGTCGATGTACTAATCGCTGTTGAGTTTTTGCTGACACTTCAATTCCCGTTAAGACTTTGATATCTTTGGCGGCATTTTCATAAGAGACATTGGCACTAACAATCAGACAACATTTTTCCAAATAAGGACTGATTTGGGTGTAGGATTTTACCCCTAAACGTTTGGCTTGTTTATTGGTTAGATGTAGTTCTCCAATCCAACTTTTCAGGGTTCGGATTTTTCCGGCACTTGTTTCTGTTGCTTTTTGGATAAAAAAATTCCGATTTCTGGACTGACATACTCTCTCACCTGATGATGCACAGTGGCTTCAATCGTCTCCAAGTTCCTCAACTGTTCGGGTGATGTCTCTTCATATAGGATGTTCGCGATCGCTTGGATATGTTCTTTTAAGGCTTTCTCTTTTTGAGAGTTCATTCGTCACTACCTGTGATAGAGAAGATACCCTATTATCCCTCATGGGGGTACTTTGTGGGCTTTTGTGTCAGCTAGAAAGAGTTGAACCAAGCTGGGTATCCTATATTGAGTGCCATCCTAAATATTACGCCAGGGTAAGCTCATCTAATTTGGTATAAATTGTACTTGACAAAAGTCTCATTTTAGAAAAAGAGTAAAGGAAAGCGCTCGCGCCCCTTACGCTCATGAAGCCAAAGCTCTTAACTGCATTAGAGAGTGCGATCGCGGATTTTTACAAAACCCATTAATTAAGTTCTTGCTGCTCTCTAAGGGTTCTATCTACGGCATTTAATGGGAGCGGTCACAAACAAAGAGCGAGCCGCCAACTACTTAGGGCTTGCTGCACGAGTGTCGAAGGTATGCCAGGTAAGGGTTTTAACCCATTTTTTGACCCAGCAAGTGATTATCATTCTCATCACCCTCATCCTTCGAGGGTAAACCTGTGATAATCGCTACTATTTTTTTGAGGCTGAAGGGAGCAAATGCTTTGTCTGTCAAGTTCTGCAGCCGCTTGTCACTCCTTCATGCTCTGCTGTCTTCATCGGGAGATGACTCGGCGCGTGCTTTCCCTGACATGCTCCCCTTTGTCCAAGTGTTGTAGAACGGAACACAATAACTCAAAACCATGTCCGACTAGCGCGTTGGATCAAATCGGGGCGGGTGCTTTGTTAAGTTAGGGGTGAGTAACTGTAACCAAAACCCTGGACACATCTACCCATTGTTGCCCATTTCTGGGTAAGGTTCTATCCGAAGAGAAATGACTGATGTGGTATACAAGAAAACGAACATTGAAAGGTCGAATCAATGGTTACACTTACATACTGCAAAGGACTTCCCACCCCAGCAATTGAGTTAAACCCATTGGGTAAAACTCAATTGGAAATGTTTCTAGCCGAATACTCATCTATATTTCATCAAGCAGCATGTGAGACAGCTAATCATCTCCTCTGGGATAATGAATTCAACAAGTCTCAATGGAACAGGTATTTACAGCAGACCTATGGGATAAATAAGCGCCACGCCAATGGAGTGATAGCTTTTAGTCAGGGGGCGGTAGATGCTGCGTCGGCTAACCGTCAACGTCACATCAAGGTGCTAACCGCCAAAGCCAAATCCTGTGGGGAGTGGATCAAAAAGGCTACACGCAAGTTAAAAAACTCTTGTAAGTTTTACCGTAGAAAAAACTGGCAAAATAGTCAAACTGGCTGTCAGTTTCCGCTCTCGGTGTCTATCCAATACCGGGAGACTAACTGGCAAAACCTACGTTTCCAACTGCACCACAAAAAGCGCAAGCTAAACCACTATCAATTACAGCTCGAGTACCTTCAAGCGGCTCCCATTCGGGTAACTATACCCAAAGGACAAGCTTATGTAGTAGGAGCCGCCGCCGAAACCTGTGGGAATCAGTCTTGTCAATGGGACGGGCAGACAATCAAAATTCGGGTTCCCTACTCTCTGGAGGACAAGTTTGGCAAATATGTCTCATCTGAAATTGGAGATTTCCATCGGAATGTTAACCGACTGCCATCAGAGGGTGCTAAAACCTGGCACTTCTACCGAAAAGAAGGTAAGTGGTGTGTGGCGGTACAATTTACACCAGCACCAGTCAAACAGATATCTAGACCAATCCACTACGGCTGCATTGGTATAGACCTGAATCCCGGTTCAATCGGTTGGGCATACATCGATAAAGAAGGCAATCTCAAGCACCATGGGCAAATCCCAATAGAGATGGGTTTACCCCGTGGCAAACAGGACGCCGCCATCAGGCATATCTGTTTCTGGCTATTGGATATGGCGATTGTCTACCAATGCCCGATTGTGTGTGAGGAGTTGGACTTTTCCGGCAAGAAAAACCAACTCAGGGAAAAAGGACGCTTGTATGCCCGAATGCTATCTGCTTGGGCATACAGCCGCTTTTTTGAGTTGTTAACTGCTATCCTATCCAATCGCGGGATAGAGGTCAGACAGGTCAATCCCGCCTACACCAGCCTGATTGGTCTGGTTAAGTATGCCCGAATGTATGGGTTAGCCAGTGATGAAGCGGCTGCCCTGGCGATTGCCCGTCGCGGAATGAGATTAACAGAAAAATTACCCGGCTCCATAACCGCCTATCTATCGGTGAACGATATTCTTGCACGTATGGAGCCATTGGAACCAACTGAATAGTAAAATCAAGCGTTTTATCAAAAGTAGGCACGCCTACTATGGTATCTCTAACTGGGAGTTTTTGGTCAACCCTCAACAGGGAAGCGGCAACGCACTAAAAGCAAGCGCTGGTATAAACATATACCGCTAAGTTTTGTCCAAGGTTGTCTACTTTTTGGTAGATGTGTCCAGACTTTTAGAAGCGGTTTTCTAGTGAACATTATCGGCAAAACCCGCCCCGACAAAAAAATTCTAGGGAATTAAGTTGATCACATGACCAGAGCGTAATTTATTATTGTGCCATGAACAGATTAAACCCAAAGGACCGGGGTCAATAACAGGGGTTCGTGGTAAGGTTCGCATCCAAGTTTGTCCCTGACGCCGTAATTCAAACAGTTGGACAGCGCCTAAATACTGTACACCAGGCACGCTTTGTAATAGGGTCACAATATCAGATGAGTAAACTGGGCGACCAAATGACCACCCTTTACCCTCTGAACCGCCGATCAGAGGATTGAGAAAGCGATACAATGCGGTTTGTAATTTCAATAGTATTTCTTGTTGAGCGCGGGGATTATTATAAGCTGGATCGAGAGCAACTTCAGTTTGTACTGCAACCCCGACGTAATCAGGTTGGCTACAGATGATTTCTACACCCAGTAATCGTCGTTCGTCGAGATAACTCAGCACTCGCTCGGTGAGTTGGGGAGTCAGGGTTAAGAAGTCTGGGTCAATTCCTTCACCTCGCTCAATACCATCGGTATTGGCGTTGGGTACAAGCAGCAGACGCACTCTTCCAGCTTCTTCTTTGCGAATGGGTGATAAGCATAACGTGCGAGCAATTGAACCGCTTCCTGCTTCCATGGCTAGGTATTCAAAGTCTTCGGGAGTGACGGCGCGATCGCGGGTTCGTAAAAGTCGTGGTACACGGATCACGGCTTCTTCTAAGGATTCAGCATCAGCGCCATTCCGGGCGGGGGAATGGTTGATCACGTTAGCTACATAAGGAACGGCGGATTTGAGAACTTGAATCGCGCCCCCTTGTACGTTACCCTGTTGTCCACCTCCAATGCGATAGGCGACCATTTGAATCACAGCACCTCTAGGGGGAACCGCCCCATATTGACGTTCCATTGACTCCATCCCAGCGATATCCCGCCGTTCTACCGCGCCAGTTCTACCATTGACTAAATTGAGCATTTCCGACGGTACTCTCTGAGACTGGGAACGCCACCACGTCTGTTCTCGCAGTTGAGAGGGTTCTCGTAATAGGGGCCCAAATTGAACGGTTCCGGTAATCGCATCAATGGTATAGTGCAGGTCTTCTGGACCTGAATCGGCAAAATCATTGACTTCTTGCCATATCTGTGGTAAACCTCCAGGCGGAATCACCAGAATATGTTCCTCATCCCGTCGGGGTAAAATTCCCCGTCCTTGTAATTGAAAGGTTTGACCGGGGGTTCCATCACTTTCGCCGAGGATTTCATTCCGAATCGTGGTACATTGGGTGACTTCGACTGTACCGCCAATCGAACGGACATCTAAACCAACAATTCGCGGGGAACGAATATAACCGGGTTGATTGAAGCGAGGTTCGGTGTAAATACAGCGCAGCCAGCGTCCCTGATAGGTAACAAATTGGGTAACCGGTAAACGCAGGGGTAAATGCAAGACAACATCCGCCCCTTGTAAAGGATCGCCTCCCTGCTGAATCAGTTCACTAAAACTGAATCCTTTGGTGCTATCATCGGCTTCTCGCAGCAGGATAGGTTCCCAAAACATACCATTCCAGGCTTGCCAAAGGCGGGGTGGATCTTCGGGATTAATCCCGGTGGAGGTAGCGGCTTCACCTTTGATCCGCAGGGCGATAACATTGCCTTCAATGGGTTGATCCCCCTCAAAGACGATATAAAAGCAATTTCCCGTTTGGGGTTGTTCATTAAAAATCGATAACTCCAAGCCTTGCCACTCTCCGCTGGATCGCTGAGTCCAAGTTCCCACGAAGCGATCGCGCAGGATTTGGGGTTGAGCTTCATCGGTGTCGGAGGTGAGAAAATGGCGGATACTGGGTTTAGCAATCACCAGGGAGCGATCGGTGCTAAAAATAATCGCATCGTCGGCTTGGGTTCGTACCGTCGCCACTTCTGTTCCCGTTGGAATCGTGTAGGATTCCGGTAGCGCCGCACTCAGATAAAACGTTTGTTGGGTTTGCGCCGGGGTTGGGGCTTGTAGGCGAATCCCCAGTAATTCCAGAAATGTAACATAGTTACGCCGGGGGACTTGATTGAACCGCAGCAACATTTGGTCAGTTAACCACGCGAACAGTTCAATCAGCGTGATTCCTGGGTCACTTGGGTTATAGTTCGTCCACTCTGGACAGTAGCGGGGAATGCGGAGGATACACTCTTCCACCAAATCCTGAAACGTGCGATCGTCCAGATCTGATTTTGGTAAATTCGGTAAAAAATCAAATTCCATAATTTGTCATTCGTTTATGTCATTCGTTTATGTCATTTGTCATTCATCATTCGTCCTATGTCAGCGGTACACCCAACTGTAGGGGCACCATCCTTGCGCCCTTAATCATGTAAAGGCTTGCGCCCTTAATCATGTACCTCACAACACTAATAAACGCTATAATTCACCCAAAAACGTACCACAACTTACGTCATAAGCGATGGTGAAAGCCCTCGTGATTTATCCGAGGGATGAAACCGAGCAAGTTGTAAAGACAGCGGGATTTATCCCGCAATAACATTCTTAAGTGATATAATATAACCATAAGTAGAGATACAGTTAGGTCTTGACCTAGCCTAGGTCAGTAGGGCGTTTTTGACTGCGCCATCCAGGGTTTTTCTCTGGAACTCTAAGAAGACGAGCAAAACGAAGGGACGCGGCTTTAGTTCGTCCCGTAGTATCCTCTTAGAATCCCCCGCGTCCCTTCACTTCGTTCGAGGGCAAGTTTAACCGGGGGAGAAGTCAAGAGTAATCTAGTTGGGGATTCTCCTCTGCTGTTATCACGAAGATCCGCTGTTCTCGGTGGGTATCAGGAAATTGGGTCTTTTATACCCCTCCAAGCCATTTCTGCTAAAGAGTTAAGACTAAAAAGCCTTATGAACGCACTCTTATTTTTACCCAATAGATGCGTTATTGTAACAAATATTCTCTACTGGAACCTTATAATATTAAGTTTTCTAGGTGCTAGGTCGTGCCGAACATAATCCGCCGTACCTAACATTATTATACCAAAGTGTTGAGGTTTTAACAAAACCTTTGTTTCGCCAGCAATTCGCATTTTGGAAATTCAAATTACAGATGTTACTCCCCTCCCCTGAACTTTCTGACTAATTTGACTTGGCTGGATTTACGCCGAACCCAACTCCCCACCGGAACTTGCCCGGTTCAGCCAGAGTCAGTTTGTTTATTTTGAGTGTCCTTTGTGGTTCTTTGTCATTTGTGAGTCGGCTTGTTTACATGACTTAACATTTAACCCCAAAATCTTTAAACTTTATTGCAGTTTTATTACAAAGCGAGAGCAGATTGCCCAGAGCGTGATAGCTTCAATGAGGTGTTGACCAAAAGCACAGCATTCAGGAAAGGAGGACGCTTTGGATTTGTATTCTGCTCAAACCGCCAACGACTTTGTTCATGAAGATATTAGTGAGTACGTGGCTCAGCTCCAGCTACACATGGCGTTACAAGCCCGGAATTTAGTTCCAAACCTGACCAAGGCAGTGGATAGCAGAGAGCAGTTGTTACAGCAAACCCAAGCTACCCTGGAAAAGCTAGCGTCTCGACAGGCAGTTTAGAGACGCTTCTTGCATCACGTCTTGACCCTTCGCCCAAAGTAGTCTGGCATGGCGGTGTGCAGGGGTTCTTTGGACTCCTATCGTTTTTCACCTCAGCCAGAGTCACTAAACCCGTCCGTTATGTAGGAACGGGTTTAACTATTATCGCTTTGTGCCTCACCCCCAATGTAATTAAACCCGCCCCAACTCTTAACATGACAACTGTGTAAAGCAAGGCGCTGAAATTCGGGTTTGTGGTGAGACTCCACACCTCTACTTTAGATAAATCAAACCGCTCTGGCTCAAAGAAAGAGCCAGAGCGGTTTAAGTACATCATTGAGTTTTTATGGTTAGGGTCTTTATATTGGCTTGACCCATTGTTAAATCCTACATACTAAGTTTGTCCGAATAAGTCCCTTGTCTGGCTCTTTCTTAGGATAGATATTTTGCTTGTCTCGGGTAATTAGCTGCCGCAAGCGTCACCCCTGGAGGCGATCATCTTCAAGATACTCAGCGATCGCGTAGGTTGATTGGGGTTGTACGTAGGTACAATGAAAAATAACCTTAACGATTCGCCAAGATTAAAGCATCGGCATAGTTTAAGGCATTTTGCCACACCGCATAACCACGCCTCGCCAGATGAATCCCATCGGTGGTTAACTCCCGTTGCATTTGACCTTGATTATCCACAAATAAGCTGTGCAGGTTAAGATAGCCTGCGCCTTCTTGCTGTGCAATCGCGGCGATTTGCTGATTCAGGTTGTGGATGCGATCGCTCCCAATCGCACTTAACCTGGTGGGTAAAATAGACTGAACGATAATTTGAGCTTGCGGGTGGTTCTGACGTAAGCGCTGGATGATTTGGCGGGTATTATCGAGAATCACGCGATCGCGAACACCCTGGCGCAAGTCGTTTGTGCCAGCCATCACATAGATTGTATCGGGTCGCGTTTGGGAAAAAGCTGAGAGTCGCTCCAAAATTTGGCTAGAGTTCTCCCCAGAAATACCCTGATTCAGCCAAAATTGACTTTTAGGTAGGTTGGCTGTCGGAAACCAAAGACTCAAGGAATCACCCACTAAAATAGACAAACGATTATTCCCCTGTCCCCTCGCCATCGCTTTCGCTTCTTCTGCGAGTAGCTGTTTCCATTGCGTATGAGTGGGTTTAGTCAGTTTCGCTTCACTCCAAACCGACTGGAAGCTATCAGCCGACAGACTTGTATAAGTTTGACCCGCTTTTAGTGCGGCGAATCGTTGGTAATAGAGTTGAGTTCCAGATTGGGGAGAGATAACCGGGGATTGAGGTTTGGGGGAAATGTTACTTTTAGAGTTTGTAGTAAGCGCTTGATTCGTGATGGCACTAAAGTGCCAACTACTAACCGATGAACTAAACTCAACACTAGGGATTTCCACCCCAGAGATAAGCGGTTGAGTGACAACGGAGTGCGATTGATGAGCTTTCGCTGAAGCCAACAAAGCTGACAGATTCTCGAACAGGTTGGGAACCAGTGGGGGTGGGGGGGGTGCAGATACCGGACCTACGGTAAGCAGACTGGCTGCTAGTAAATACGGATCGCTCATGCTAAAACTCCATTACTCTCTCTTTTTCCTTTGACAGGAATTTGCCAGAGTATCAGGATGGTATAGCAAGAGGAGGCGATTGAAATCGCTGCTACACAAACAAAGTCCGCAAGGTAAAGACTTTGTTATAACGGGGGTAGCGTTCCCCGGATTTACTCATTCTGTAAAAAAGCGACAATGACGGCTTTTCTAAGGGTTACATCAATAGAATTGATAAAGCCTAGAACAACGAATAGATTATTCGCTGACAGTTGTATTGTTTGTAAAGCATTGTTAACTTCGGTTGCATGTTCCGTGATCCATTGTTCTAGAAAGCGTTGCTCTGCTAAAGCTTCATCAATATCGCACTGGGCAAAAAATTGCTGCAATTTGGATACTTTTCTCCTCAAGTTAATTTGATTGTTCAAATAATCTGCGGATGAGTTGAATTGAGGACGGGTGAATAATGTGGATATTCCTTGCATGATCGAGGTAAGATTAAGGCTTTCTCTTAACATAATGACATATTTAAAGGGGCTTGCCTTTAAGAATCTATACGCTAATCTGCCTAAAAAATACTCCGTCAATTATCGTAATTTTTATCCTGTATTATTCTTCAGTTATAGATATAAAGATGATATAGAAAGAACTACATTTTCTGACCCTAAGCTTTTCCCTAAGTTCATCCCTTAGAGTGAGGAACGAGAATCAGGACTTCGCTATAATTAAAGATTGAATAAAAACTGGAGTGAAATCTACACTATGGCGAATTCGATGAAATTCAACGTTCCAAGTATTGCTTGTGATGCTTGCGCCAAAACCATTAGCGAAGGGATTCATACCCACGAACCTGAAGCGAAAGTCAATGTTGATGTGGCGGGTAAGACGGTTAGCGTGGAAACCGAGGCGTCTCCGGAGTCGATTAAACAAATGATTACCGCAGTCGGACATAAGGTGGAATAATATCATCCAATCTGGCATTTGTTCTTTCCAAATTGTAGAGACATTGCATGCAACGTCTCTACAAGTCACAGAATCGAGTAGAATTAGCCTGAGATTGCTGAGGCTGTTGGTATGGGGGAATCTGAACGGTTCACTGATTGGCGCGATCGCACTTCTAAATACACCAGCAAGGCGTTAATATCCGCCGGGTTAACTCCACCAATGCGAGAGGCTTGACCAATCGTCAAGGGTTTGACCTGGGATAGTTTCTCGCGAGATTCCTTAGATAATGTTTCAATGGCATCATAATCGAGATCTGTTGGTAATCGTCGCTGGGCTTGACGGGACACTTGATCGATTTGATTTTGCTGGCGTTGGAGATATCCCGCGTATTTGATATCAATCTCCGCGCCTTCTCGTTCAGCTTGGTTGAGACTGGGGTTACCTAATTCGTAGTGATCTAGATTAACGTAGTGGAATTTGGGACGACGCAGCAATTCAGCCAGCGTAATCGAACCCTTAATCCGTTGCTGAGTATCCGACGCGATCGCAACTCCTAATTCCTCATGTTCCTTGATCCGTACAGTTTGGAGTCGTTCCTTTTCCGCCGCAATATTGTCTTGTTTTTGACTATAAAGTTGCCAACGGCGGTCATCAATTAAGCCAATTTCCCGTCCCAAAGGAGTCAGACGGCGATCTGCATTATCAGAACGCAGGAGTAACCGATACTCGGAACGGCTGGTTAGCATCCGGTAAGGTTCTCTCAAATCTTTAGTACATAAATCATCAATTAATGTACCGATATAGCTTTCTTCACGAGGAAATATTAGCATTTCTTGATGTCGCACATAGCGTACCGCATTAATCCCCGCGACAATTCCCTGGGCGGCGGCTTCTTCATACCCTGTCGTTCCATTAATTTGTCCAGCGCAGAATAATCCCTCTATTTTTTTCGTCATTAACGTGGGAAAACACTGAGTTGCGGGTAGATAATCATACTCCACAGCATAAGCCGGACGTAGCATTGTACAATGTTCTAATCCAGGGAGCGATCGCAGCATTTGCAATTGTAGATTCTCTGGCAATCCTGTCGAGAATCCCTGGATATAGAGTTCGGGAATATCTCGCCCTTCCGGTTCAATAAAGATCTGGTGGCTTTCCTTATCCGCAAACCGGACAATTTTATCTTCAATACTGGGACAGTAACGGGGTCCTTTTGCATCCACCCAACCCCCATAAACTGGGGACAGATGCAGATTGTCCCGAATCAACCGATGAGTTTCGGCTGTGGTACGGGTAATATAACAATTCATCTGTTCCCGTTCCACCCAAACCTCTGGGTCAAAGCTAAACCAAGATACCGCTTCATCCCCAGGTTGAGGTTCCATCTTAGTGTAATCTACAGAGCGCTTATCCACCCGCGCCGGGGTTCCCGTCTTCAAACGTCCCGTTTCAAGCCCCAGTCGGTTCAGGGTTTCCGTCAATCCCACCGCTGCAAATTCCCCAGCGCGTCCTGCGGACATTGACTTATTTCCTACCCAAATACATCCACCCAGGAACGTTCCTGTAGTTAATATAACCGCAGGGGCGGCAAATGCTACACCAAAATAAGTCTGAACACCGATAACCTGATCATTCGCACCCAAGACTAAATCTGTCACCATCCCTTCACGGATTACCAGATTCTCCTGGTTCTCGACAATCCGTTTCATCACCGCCGCATATTCCCGCTTATCCGTTTGCGCCCGTAACGCCCAAACCGCAGGTCCGCGCGACTGATTTAATACCCGCTTTTGGAGATAGGTACGGTCTGCCATCTTACCAATTTCTCCCCCCAAAGCGTCTACCTCGTGGGCAAGTTGGGATTTAGCCGGGGCACCCACGGCGGGGTTACAGGGTTGCCAAGCGATTTTATCCAAGTTCAGGGTAAGCAGGAGAGTGCGACATCCCAAGCGGGCGGCGGCGAGTGCCGCTTCGCAGCCAGAATGTCCAGCACCGACAACGATGACATCAAAAGCGTCTTGGAAATCTACAGGGGAATGTGTGGTCATGATAAGCGTTTGAGTGACAAGGACTCATGCTTCATTCTACCGAATCCCAATTCAGATACGGTGGTAGAGACGCACCATGGCGCGTCTCTACTGTTTTACCGTTATCGTCATGCAACGTAGGGGCGCAAGGCTTGCGCCCTTAAAGATGTATCACTTTCTTACATTCCAGGTAAGCGAACCTTATCAAGCAGCTAACAGCAATCCCACAATTGAGCCTAAAACGGAACCTAAAGCATTTGCCCCTGCATCTCTGGCAAATAAACCAAGTTGTTCAGCATAAGCCTTAATTCTTGCCTTCTGTGGTGATATTACTCACTTCCATTGCCTTTAACACTCCTACCCCTGATCTGACTTTTCACAGGAAGTCTAGAAACCTGAGTAGGGGCGGGTTTAGTCACATCTGGGTGCAAAAGAAAAGATAGTAGTGAAACCCGCTTGACGAATAGAATAGCGCACGCCCCTTGAAAGGCATAGCGACGCTGTTGCTCACTATTGGGATATTCAGCATAATATACAGGGGTTTCGATCGCGTAGTTGTTCAGTTGTCCATCTTGGTTGATTGTGGTGTACATCGGCTCTTTCTCCTCTGTTTTGTTTGTTTCTTTTACAGGTTCAACGGTAAAGCCAACATAAATCTAATGGCACGCTCGCCTTCTGCATTTAGGGATCGCCAAAACTCTTGATATACCGTAGGGTGGGCACTGCCCACCAGTCTGGCAGGAGCGTGCTATTCAACATAAGTCCTAATTAACTCAAATTTTACGAATACCTTGCCAAAGGTTAACCCTTTCACCCCAATAAAGGCAGTAAGATTGATGAAGATTTCTTAGAGGTGGGTTATGAATAGATTCCTTGGCTACTCTAATCAATTACAACGGCACATTCGCAATCATACCCTTCATTGGGTTTCGCCAAAATACGGTCAAACGCACAATGGCAATAATCAACTCCCAGACTTGAACGTTTCCCCAGAAATCTCGAAATCGCTTGGGTAGGGGAGATAAGAGAAATGGGGGCGGCTTAAGTCAAACTTGGGTGGGTTTAGTAACATCTGGGTTAAAAAGAAACGATAGTAGTGAAACTCGCCCATAGATATCAGTCAGGGCGGGTTTTGAATAAACGTTATCACCAATAGCTTGCACAAAATTCCCTAAACCCGCCCCTACAAACGAGGTTCTACTAGCGAAGGCTCAAAACGTTCCCATATCTGTAACTATTCAACCCAATGTCTGGGTAATCCTGTACCGAGAAATCCTACCTTAACCATGTACCTATCCTTTTGTATTTTGTATAGGGGCTGGTTTGATTATTATCATTTTGCACCCTACCCAGATGTAACTAAACCCACCTTAACAAATTCAAAATTTATCCATAAACGATATTACCGGAGTCGGGCGAAGCATTTGGGGAAAACATTGTGGATAAGTATCATAAGATAGCGTCCCAAATGCGAGAGCCCCTACGAATGACGAATGACGAATGACGAATGACGAATGACAAATGACATAAACAAATGACTTTTATCCTTTCCACCAACGCTCCCCTTGTACAAGGGTATGCATTTGCCAATTCGGATCAGGTTGGGGATAATCTAAGCGGTAATGTCCGCCGCGACTTTCTGTCCGAAACAGGGCGCTTTTCAAAATTAAGTAAGCTACATCTAATAAGTTAGATGTTTCTCCCCAAGTTCGCACCAGGTAATCGGCATTCGGGACATCAAGTTGAACCATTTTCTGTGGCGTTAAATCCCGTAACTGTTGGCTTAAAGGCAATGTAGCAAATTCAGACTGCCAGACTTCCACCTGCTTTATTGCACGCTCTAGCGTTTGTGCAGATCGACAAATCCCAGCACTTTGCCAGACTAAACGTTTTAACTGATCTTGCATCGCCAGCATTTTATCCGTTTTTGTGGCTTCATCGGATAAGGTTAAGGGAGAAATAGAAGCTGATTCCTGATTCAAGACCGATTGATCGGGTGTTAATTCCCCTAACTGAGCGCCAAATACAATACATTCCAATAACGAATTACTGGCTAGACGATTCGCACCGTGAACACCCGTACTCGCCGTTTCACCCACGGCATATAAATTAGGAATAGAGGTACAAGTCATTAAATCTGTAGCAATTCCCCCCATCCAATAATGGGCGGCGGGGGTGACAGGAATCATATCCCGAAATACATCAATTCCCCATTGCTGACAAACCTGGATAATATTAGGAAATCGGTGGCGAATGCGATCATCGGGAATGGGGCGCAAATCTAAATAGACATGACTGGAGGCTGGATCAGCCTTAGTTTTCTGTAAATGACTATAAATCGCCCGACTCACCACATCTCTGGGCGCGAGTTCGCCATCGGGATGATACTCAAAAGCAAAACGGTGTCCGTGATCATCCACTAGATGCGCCCCTTCTCCCCGCACCGCTTCGCTGATCAGAAAATGAGGCGCTCCCGGTTTAGTTAAAGCTGTGGGATGAAATTGGACAAATTCCAAATCTTTGAGAATCGCACCCGCCCGCCACGCGATCGCAACTCCATCTCCGGTACTCACATCGGGATTCGTCGTCTGGGCAAAAACTTGACCGCCGCCTCCCGTAGCCAGGACAACCGCACCCGCCCGTATCCAACTGATTTGACCTTGATACATGAGTTGGACCCCCTGACAATGACCCGTCTCAGGATTGAGCCATACAGACAAGGCAAACGCCTGCTCAAGCACCGTAATATTAGCTTGGCGCAAGACTAAGGCAGTCAGCGTACTCACCACCGCCCGCCCTGTGGTATCCGCTGCATGGAGAACCCGGGGACGAGAATGAGCCGCCTCTAAGGTTAACGCTAACTGCTCCCCCCGTCGATCAAACGTCACCCCCATCTCCACTAACGAGCGAATCCGATCTGGCGCTTGTTGAGCCAGAAACTTGACAGCATCAGCGTCACAAAGCCCTGCACCTGCCCGAAGTGTATCCTCAACATGCAACGTCGGTGAATCTCCTGGGGCAATAGCCGCCGCAATACCGCCCTGCGCCCAGTCACTGGCACCGATGGATAGAGTATCTTTGGTAATCAGTCCTACATTTAACGTATCGGGTAGACAAAGGGCGGCATAAAGTCCAGCCGCACCAGCGCCTACGACGACAACATCAAACTGGGTCGGTTGATGGAGTGGCTGCGATTGAGAATTGTCGGGAACAGAAATCATAGTTAGTCCAAATATAGTCAAATACTTTAGCAGACATGGGAATCTTCATCACCCCAAGGGCAATGTAGAGACGCGCCATGGCGCGTCTCTACACCGGACAGGTTGTCATCCCTGTACCATCTACCATCTGCCTTTATGTGTAAAAAATAACCCACCCCCAACAGGAGTGGGTTGAACTAGGAATTTTCTGAATTATCCGAGTTTAGTAGACGCCAGGATTAAAGCGATCGTCACCTTCGTTGTAAACGTCCGCTGTCTCAGTCACAGCAAAATTGTCCAGGTTATCTTTTAGGATCTGTTTTTGCCGCTCAGTCAATCCTGGAATCTCAAGCACTTCCTCTACATTGTCGTAGGGGGCATTCTGAATAATTAATGCCGCTAGCGTCGGGAACATCCCCCGATACTGCCTAAACGCTCGGATATGAGTATTGTTCAAATCAATCTTTTGACCAAACTCCGTTTCCAGTTTGGCATCGGCTGGATTGCGTAGAGTCGTCTCGGCAAGTAACATCGGTGATCCATTCTCGATCGCGTTACTCAAAGACACACCCTGAGTCCAGGACATTGGTGCTGCGATCGCGCTTTGGGAGAAACCCAACCATCCCCAGCAGCCCACTAACAGTCCCCATACCACTAACACACGAACCAATCGTTTCATTAACTCTCCTCCTTACTCATACACATTGAAGACCAAGACAGAACTGCCCCTCTTCGATTACTTTAACTTTTGTTGTCTATCCTCTCATCTTATCTGGCTCTACCTCAAGAGTTTAGGCGCTCATCCCCCCAGAATTATGAAAAAAGCTAAAACTCTACCGGAAAATCGGGGTTTTGTGAGATAATTGAAAATTGTCTCTTTTGACGAAAAGATCAGGAAATTAGCTATGGCTCTGCGATTAGGCGATACCGTCCCCAACTTCACTCAATCCTCCAGTGAAGGCGAAATCAATTTTTATGACTGGGCTGGGGATAGCTGGGTAGTGTTATTCTCCCACCCAGCTGACTATACACCCGTTTGCACCACAGAGTTAGGCGAGGTTGCCAAGCTCAAACCCGAATTCGACAAGCGCAATGCTAAAGTCATCGCCTTGAGTGTTGACGATGCGGATTCTCATCAGGGTTGGATTCAAGACATTAACGAAACCCAGAATACTACCGTCAACTACCCAGTATTGGCAGATGCTGATAAAAAAGTGTCTGATCTGTATGACATGATTCATCCCAACGCCAATGCTAGTGTTACGGTACGCACAGTCTTCGTCATTGATCCCCAGAAAAAACTGCGCCTGACTATCACCTATCCTCCCAGCACCGGTCGCAACTTTGACGAAATCTTGCGGGTGATTGACTCCCTACAGCTAACGGATCACCATCAGGTGGCAACCCCCGTGAATTGGAAAGATGGGGATGACTGTGTGATTGTCCCCTCTCTCAAAGATCCCGAAGTCTTAAAAGAAAAATTCCCCAAAGGTTACACCGAAGTCAAGCCTTACCTGCGGATGACCCCTCAACCCAACAAGTAGAGACTCAAGGTGGGGAACCTCTCGGAGATGGGGTGTGTTCCAGACGTAGCATGCTACGTCTTTTAGTAGGGGGAGTTTCTCCTGTAGGGGCGGGTTTTACTGATAACGTTTTGGCACAAACCAATAACTTGACTAAACCCGCCCTTCTGGGTGAACAGGGAAAAATAGGGAAGATAGGGGAATTAATTCTTGCACTTGATCGGGGCGGGCGCGAGTTACATCTGGGTAAGGTAAGAAACCATAACAGTGAAACCCGCCCCTACATAAAACTTGACATTACCCTATATTTCCAACCGGGAGAAATGTCAACCTAAAAATTAGAGCAGAATACTCAATTGAGCAAATGGATATTAAAGACGGCTTTGTCGGCACAGTAGGGAATACACCTCTAATTCGGTTAAATAGCTTCAGCGAAGAAACAGGCTGCGAAATCCTGGGAAAAGCTGAGTTTCTTAATCCTGGCGGTTCTGTAAAAGACCGCGCCGCCCTCTATATTATTCAAGATGCTGAAGAAAAAGGTTTACTCAAGCCCGGTGGTACGGTTGTCGAGGGAACCGCTGGTAATACGGGTATTGGTCTAGCGCATATTTGTAATGCTAAGGGATATAAGTGCCTAATTATCATTCCTGAAACTCAATCCCAAGAGAAAATGGATGCTTTGAGGACACTAGGTGCTCAAGTGCGTCCGGTTCCGGCTGTACCCTATAAAGACCCCAATAATTACGTTAAGCTATCTGGACGAATTGCCGAAGAGATGGAAAATGCGATTTGGGCAAATCAGTTTGATAATTTAGCGAATCGACAGGCACATTACGAAACCACTGGACCGGAAATTTGGCAACAAACCAACGGTAACGTTGATGCTTGGGTGGCGGCGACAGGGACAGGGGGAACATTCGCTGGGGTTTCCCTGTTCCTGAAAGAAAAAAATCCCCAAATTAAATCGATTGTGGCTGACCCCATGGGGAGTGGGTTGTACAGTTACGTGAAGACGGGGGAAATTACTACAGAGGGTAATTCGATTACGGAAGGGATTGGTAACAGCAGAATTACCGCCAATATGCAAGGGGTTCCCATTGACGATGCCATTCAAATTGATGACAAAGAAGCCGTGCGGGTGATTTATCAACTGCTGGAAAAGGATGGTTTGTTCATGGGCGGTTCTGTAGGAATTAATGTCGGTGCCGCCGTAGCTTTAGCCAAAGAAATCGGACCTGGGCACAGGATTGTTACGGTGCTTTGTGATAGCGGTTCCCGTTATCAATCGCGGCTTTATAATCGGGAGTGGTTGGCGCAAAAGGGGCTGTTACCTGAAAGTTAACAGTACATGATAAATCTGTAGAGACGCGCCATGGCACGTCTCTACAATGGCAAAAGGCAATTCAAAATACAGGTTTTGATGGATTTGTCAATCTTACTGCATTACTCTTTTTCTTCTACCTTTTTTGCACGGGACATCATATCATTTTGTCCCCTGAGTGAAGCGTTGCACAGTTAATTGGATGGCTAAAGCGACTAAACCAACAGCCACGAGACTAAAGACAGCCGTGGCGAGAGTACTGATACCAACAACTAAAGTACGAACCGCGATCGCAATATTAACCGCCGTCACATTCCCAGAGGGTAGAGGTTTATTCGCCAAAGTTTGAGCAATTGTCATCGTCAGCCAGTAACCTGCGATCGCGAAGGAACCCGATATCAAGGCTGAAGCCAAGCAGCGCCAGGGACTCGGTAACGTTTGATCGGTAGTCGTGGGTTGGTTATCGGGATTAGTCGTCATGAGTCTGATATCCTTTGTCATTGATCTTAGTACGAATGTCACCGAGGGTTCAGCCACGAGCCAATTATCCTTATTATCCTTATCATTGAAGAGAATTTACTAGAGTTCAGCCTTCAGGCATCCCCAGTCCGTATCTAAAACATCTATGCAAATTTCTCCAGAAAAAGCCGTCGATATCCCCACCTCAACAGTTGAGCAAATAACGCTAGATGTTGGCGGGATGAAATGTGCAGGCTGTGTCAGTGCGGTGGAACGACAGCTAGAACAGCAACCTGGGGTGATTGCTGCCCGGGTCAACTTGGTTACAGAAGTGGCTGTGGTTGAGTATGAAGTCGGTCAAGCTGATCCCGCCGCCCTAGCGGAAAAATTAACCGCGACAGGGTTTCCCTCCCAACCCCGTTATTCCCAAGCAGGAGAAACTTCAAAAGAACACCTCACCCCGACTCAACGCCATGAACAACAGGCAAAGGAACAACTGCGGCAATTAATAATTGCGGGTGTTCTAGTCATTCTCTCGACCATCGGACATATCGGTCATTGGTTTAATGGACCAATGCTACCTGTGTTTAGCACGATCTGGTTTCACTGGGGACTGGCAACCTTAGCACTCCTTGGACCTGGACGTCCCATTATCAGCGATGGCTGGCGCGGATTGCGGCATCAAACCCCGAATATGAACACCTTGGTGGGACTGGGAACCTTGGCGGCTTATGCAGCTAGCTGTGCGGCATTCTTCTTGCCTGAATTAGGCTGGGAATGCTTCTTTGATGAACCCGTGATGTTACTCGGCTTTATCCTGCTAGGGCGTACCTTGGAACAACGGGCAAGGCGTCAGGCATCAGCTGCTTATGAATCATTATTGGCATTGAAGCCCAAGGTAGCCCGGTTAATTGGTAAATCCACACCCGCCGCCACAGAAGTGGGCATCGAAATTCCTGTGGAACAAGTTCGTGTGGGCGAGTGGTTGCGCGTTTTGCCGGGAGAAAAAATACCCGTTGATGGCGAAGTGATGGCGGGTCAGTCGTCGGTAGATGAGTCAATGTTGACAGGGGAACCCTTACCTGTCCTCAAGCAACCCGGAGATCTGGTTACGGCTGGCACATTGAATCAATCGGGTGCGATCGCGATTCAAGCGACGCGCATTGGACAGGAAACCACCTTAGCGCAAATTGTCGCCCTGGTGGAAGAGGCGCAAACGCGCAAAGCACCGGTGCAGAATTTAGCGGATACAGTCGCCGGATATTTTACCTATGGAGTATTGACAATAGCCATCCTCACCTTCCTGTTTTGGGATCTGGTTGGGACAAAAATCTGGACTCAGGTGCTAGGGGAAGGAGACTCGCTGATGGGTGATTCAATATCACCGTTACTATTGAGCTTAAAATTAGCGATCGCGGTATTAGTGATTGCCTGTCCCTGTGCCTTGGGATTAGCAACCCCGACAGCAATTCTAGTCGGCACCAGCCTAGGGGCAGAACGGGGCTTATTGATTAAAGGAGGTGACATCTTAGAACGAGTCCATCGCCTCGATACCATTGTCTTTGACAAAACAGGTACTCTAACCCAAGGAAAACCCACTGTAACCGATTGTCTGTCTATTAGGGAATGGGCAGATGAGGAGTACACAGGAGGTGTACAGGAGAAATTATCCCAATCTCCAATCAACACTCAACACTCAACACTTCTACAACTTGCCGCAGCAGCGGAACGAGGCACAAATCATCCCCTCGCAGAAGCGATTTGTACAGCGGCGGCACAACAACAACTCCCCCTATTAGCTGCCCAAGATTTTTATACCGAAGCTGGACTAGGAATATCTGCCCTCGTCGAAAATCAACGGGTATTACTGGGGAATGAAGACTGGTTACGTCAGCAAGGTGTGACCATTAATGATACCGCCCAAGCACAAGCCCAACACTTAGCGGCTGTGGGTAAAACCGTGGTGTATATCGCCGTGGATGGAGAATTGGCTGGACTCCTTGCTTTAACAGATTTACCCAAACCCGATGCTAAAACAACAGTCGAACAGCTACAGGCGATGGGACTGCGCGTGATGCTGCTAACCGGGGATCAACTGGATGCCGCAACAAGGGTGGCACAACAGCTTGCCATTGATCCAGCCAATGTTATGGCAGGTATCCGTCCCGATGGGAAAGCAGCCGCTATAGCACAATTGCAAGCCCAGGGAAACTGCATCGCCATGGTTGGAGATGGAATTAACGATGGTCCAGCCTTAGCCCAAGCTGATGTTGGTATCGCCCTGCAAGCGGGAACAGATGTTGCCCGGGAAACGGCGGGAATTATTCTCATGCAACCTAGCGCTACCAGTCCCCAAGCTGGCGGCTTGATGGATATTGTCAAAGCCATCAAACTTTCTCGCGCTACCTTTAACAAAATTCGCCAAAATCTCTTCTGGGCTCTAGGATATAACACTTTGGGTATTCCCGTAGCGGCAGGTGTACTGTTACCTGGATTTGGTATCGCTCTCAATCCGGCTGTAGCGGGCGCATTGATGGCATTTAGTTCAGTCACTGTCGTCAGTAACTCTTTGCTATTGCGTCGGGGTTGGAACTCCACCGGGGTGATTCACCAGTAGAGAGCATGTCACCTTTGTCGGTTGGGTAGAGCGTAAGCGTTACCCAACAGGCTCACCCCCTTGCGTTGGGTTTCGTTCCCAAAACCAAACCGACAAGAACGTTTTGCACTGTTCCCCGTTGCCCGTTCCCATAAATTACCCTTGCCAATGTAGTAGAATACGAATTAATGGTAGTGGTAAATGCTTCGCCCGTACACCCCATCATAAAAACCAGAGCAAGCTATTGTTGTGATAGCCACATTGAGAAAGTTTTATAGGGTAGCGATGGTGAAAACCTCTGCGTTTTAACCAGAGGATGAAACCGAGCGAAGCGTTCAGCGTAGAGACGCGCCATGGCGCGTCTCTACTTTAGTCGCCAGTCTAATCTATCCTGACAACACTCAACTAATAGTGTAGTATAGTGTTAGAAAGCATTGCAGAGGTCGAGCAAATGTTTACTTTAATTTACGAGTTTAAACTGAAACCAACTAGCGCCCAGATAGCTACTTTTGAAGAGTGGCTAGAGCAATGCCGCAGGGTATACAATTATGCTTTAGCTGAGCGCAAAGATTGGGTTAATTCTCGTAAGAGTCCGGTAAACGCTTGCTCGATTAAACACGAGTACATCATACCAGCAGATCAACCCGCGCCTAATTACAATTCCCAAGCAGTAGCACTAAGCCAAGCTAAAAAGAATATTCCTGCACTTAAGCAGGTACACTCGCAAGTCTTGCAGCAAACTTTAAAGCGGTTGCAGTTAGCATTTGAGGGAATGTGGAAGAATGGGCGGGGATTCCCACGGTACAAGAAAGCAGGTCGAATGAGGTCATTCGTGTTTCCATCAATGGGAGCAGATCCTATTGATGGTAAGTATGTCAAGTTACCTAAGATTGGGCTAGTTAAATTCAACCAATCCCGCCCAATACCTGGCGACGCCCTCATTAAACAAGCGCGGGTCGTGAAACGGACATCCGGCTGGTATGTACAATTAACTTTGCAATGGAAAGTAGAGTGCGATTCGTTCCTAGGGAAATTCATAGCCTAGGGTGAGTAAAAGGGAGAAGAAAACAAGCTTCTAAGGCACTCCCATAAGTAACTCATAACTCTTTCCTTGATGCGGGTTAAAGTCCCGCCCATCTAGGGTGATGTGACTCCCAATCTACCCACACCGAGTAAGCCTGGAATCTTACAGAGTGAAGCTGGGAATAGGGCGCAATCAGAGCTGAAGCAGATAAGGCACACTGGCGCTAACGGGGAGACGATACGGATAAACAGGTTCTAGAAAAGTGTCTTATCCATAAGTCACAATCTGGAAAATATGTGAACTTCGCCCTCTAATTCTCGCTCTGTTATTCTACTGACAAGAGCAACCCGGAGAAGAGGGTAGGCAAAATGAACCGTCCTAAGTCGTCAGTCAATCGGGAAAAGGGAACGAATAAAAACAACGTTTGAGTCTGAGGAAAAGGTCGAAACCTCAGTAGGCGAGACAGGACGCGGAACTCTCAAATGTTGGGTAGGACAGACCGTAATTGGTCTGAGGCGTTCAGAGTAGATAAACCGAAAGAAGAGTATGGTTAGGCACAGCAACAATGCTAGTGAACTTTGGAAAACATTACCGTGGAAGAAATACCGCCGTAATTTATTCCGCCTTCAAAAGCGAATCTATAAAGCAGTCCGAGTTGGAGACAGGCGTAAAGCGCGGTCTTTGCAAAAGCTGGTACTGAAGTCCTTAGCAGCCAGATTACTGGCAGTCCGTCGAGTGACACAACTAAATGCTGGCAAGAAAACAGCAGGTATAGATGGCAAGACCGCACTCACAATGCGGGAAAGAATAGCCCTAAGCCTTGAACTCAAGGAAAAAGCAACCAATTGGAAGCATCAGAGACTACGCGAAATACCCATTCCGAAAAAGGACGGGAAAACACGCATCCTCAAAGTGCCAACCATTGATGACAGGGCATGGCAGTGCCTTATATACTTCGCCCTCGAACCAGCACACGAGGCAACTTTCCACGCCAAGAGTTACGGATGTAAAGGCTGAGAAATTAGCGCCAGTGGTTAGAGGATGGAGGAATTACCATAGGTTCTGCAAAATGGATGGGTCTAGGCACTCCCTATACTTCATCCAGAAAAGAGCATTTAAGGTGTTCAATAAAGAAGCTAATAAGAATCGCCACTCCAGCAAGAAATTGCTGAACAAAGCGTTCCCTAGCGTTCCATACTCCGAAAACAAATGGATCAATGTCAAAAGTGAAAAATCACCTTATGATGGAGACTTAACCTATTGGAGTGAGCGTAACAGCAAGCTCTATGACGGTATTACCTCTAAAGCCCTCAAACGGCAAAACCATAAGTGTGGATACTGTGGGATGAAAATGACCAGTGAGGAAAAAGTACATCTACACCATGTAGACGGAAACCACGACAACTGGAGGAGTAAAAACCTCCTAGCTGTCCACCAAAGCTGTCATCAACTCCACCACATGAGCTGTCCCAGAACGTCGGGAGCCGGATGCAGGGAAACCTGCACGTCCGGATCTAACAGAGAGGGGCGCGGGATAATACCCGCCCTCGACTCTACCTGTACCGGAAATCAACCCGACTGGTACATCAATAGGAATAGATGTCGGTATTAGTCATTTTGCCGCTGTGTCTAATGGGCGATTGTTCCCCAATCCAAAACCGTTTAAGCAACTAGAAAGCAAGCTTAAATCGCTGCAAAAAAAGGTATCTAACAAACGGTTTGGGTCAAACAATCGCGTTAAAGCACAAGTCAAAGTAAGCCGACTACATGAGCGGATAGCCAATACCCGTAAAAACTACCATTGGGAGCTAGCCCATAACCTTTGTGATTGGGCTGACATGATATTTGCTGAACAGCTCAACCTCAAGGCACCATCTAGAGGCTTCTTGGCTAAGCACTGCCTAGATGCGGGGTGGGGTCAATTCCTAGATATCCTTTCTCAATGTTGTGTTAAGCGGGGCAAATACTTCCAGAAAGTACCCGCCGCAGGCACAAGTCAAACTTGCCCCAAGTGCCTAAAGGAGACGGGC
>NZ_JAVKEW010000094.1:0-11048 GCF_040226375.1 Coleofasciculus sp. G2-EDA-02
AAAGAAGAGGGGTTCTAGATATTAAGTGATATTCTAGTTGACTTCGGGTAGGACATAATCGTGTAAGACCTAATTAGGGGTAACTCGAAAGGGCTGTGATTAGCTCAAGAATCCCCCGTCTTTCAAGCGGGGGAGTGTCAAATAAATACATATCCAATGTCGAGGCTGTAGGGGTGAGTCTCTGTATCCGAGTTAAGCGGACAACCGATCACTTTTATTGACTCGCCCACCGCCTTCCATCTTCACACAAGCTTCATCTAATTGCCAAGTCTTCATCAAATCTTCACAGCCTTTCAACTGTGCTGGGAGAATAATAAAGAGTAGGGATTCTATTTTAGCGTTTGTAGCGGGCGTGTAAAACAGATAGCTGAACCCCAGGTATTTTCCCATCGTCTCCCCCAGCTAGACACTATTAACCGATGGCTACGCCTGAGGTAGGAAATCCTAAAAGCACGGAAGTACCTGGAAAAGACAGAAAGTTCATGATAGACGAACTCTGGACTACTCTAACTTCTCTAGTTAAATTCTTGCTTTGAGGTATTCCGATGAAACCCCCAACAATTTATCACTTATCAGCAACAGCAGTAGGTGTGACTCTCAGCTTATTAGCAATGGGCAATGCAGAGGCTTACACGTTTAGCCGTATCTTTGATGATAGCGGTCCCTATAACTTATCTAGCAACTTACCCGCTATTAACAATCAGGGGACTGTAGCATTTGAGGCGAGATTGGACTTAGACCAATATCCTCTGCCTTCATACCCTGACGATAGGTATTATCGGGATGTCATCTTTACAGGCGACGGTCAATCACTTAACCGCATCACCCAGCGTATGGGGACTTTTAATTTCAAGGATATAAACGACAGCCATACTGTGGCATTCACGGAACAAATAAGTTCTCCCCGTTTTCCGCAGTATAATCTATTCACTACCAACGGCGACGGGTTCACGACCATTAACCAACGTCCTAGTCCTAGTGGCTATACCTACGATTTTGGTGACGTTACCATTAACAATGAGGGCAGTGTATTTTTCCACGAGTTATATTTTGGTGTATTTACTAGCGATGGTGTAAATCGTACAACCATTGCAGAAAGAAGTGGAGCATTGGAATATTTTAGTGGTACTTTAGCGCTCAATAATAAGGGAAATGTTGCCTTTGGGGCGTATTTCGATGATTGGGGCAGTGGTATCTTTACTGGTAATGGGGATTCGACTACCTTAATAGCCGACACTAATGGTTTATTTCGTAACTTCGGTACCCTTTCACTTAACGATTCGGATACTCTTGCTTTCGCCGCTTCCCTAGATGATGGAAGTGCAGGTATCTTTACCAGCAGCAACGGTTCCATCACTACCATTGCCGATACTAGCGGACTATTTAGTGGCTTTTCCAATGCTGCTATCAACAATAATGGCGATGTAGCGTTTGGCGCTGGACTCGATACTGGGGAATCCGGAATTTTTACCGGAACTGACCCAGTTGCTGATAAGGTGATTACTATTGGTGATCCACTCTTTGGCTCTACCGTGACCAGTTTACGCTTCTCTAATAAAGGATTTAACGATGCTGGTCAATTCGCATTCTTTGCGGAACTTGCTGATGGATCTAGTGGTATTTTCCGTGCTGATCCAGATCCTAATGCTGTTGTCTTTGATTGGGGAGGAACAGTCGCTCAACCGATTCCGGCAACTCTTAAACCCATTGAAATCGATGATTTTTCCGGAGAGGAAACATTAATTGACTACGATTCAGACCCCAATTCTTATTCTTGTTTTGGGGATACTTGGCCACCGAGTTGTCAATTAGATGGAGTTATTCACATAGGATTTTTTGGTTATATTGACAGTTTGTCTGTCCTTCACACCAACAACATCACTCCACCTGATCTTAGATTTCATTGGACTAATCAACTGTCAGTAATATTTCCAGAACCCCAAAATCGTCTAGGTTTTGGCTTTGCCTTGAGTCAATACGATGATTTTTATTTGGAGGCTCCTATTGATCAAGAATTTTTGGCGAATGCTGTTACAGTTAAACTCTTCGATGCGGCTGAGAACCTTCTCGGAACGCTTTCGGGTGATGCCAAACAAGACCCATTATTTCTGGGTGGATTTTTAGGAGTAGAAAGTACTGTACCTTTTCTCCGTGCTGAGATAATTTTTACGACCAACAGCAGAGACCGCGCCTTGGATAATCTCAGGTACGAATTTGTGACTCTTCCTGAACCAGCCACAGTTCCCGAACATGCAACAGGATTAGGCTTACTTGTAATGAGTGCAATTGGGGCAGGTTCAGCCTTAAGACACAAGCAGAAATAGACTCTTAAAACACCTGTAATAACCCTGTGACTGGTGGGCATCTGACTCGCTGGTATAGTATGGACAGGGTATTTGCTTAGGGGGTGCGATCGCGTGATAATTTATGATACAAACCCGATAGATCGTACCCCCGCACCCAATGAACATTTTCTTTGAAATTCATCAAAACCTACCCAGAGAAGCCCCCGGTGACAACGCTTCCACCCGCAAAGCCTTTTCCCTACTAACCAACGTACCCCCACAACCCAAAATTTTAGACATCGGCTGTGGTCCAGGAATGCAAACCATAGAACTCGCCAAACTAACCGATGGACAAATTACCGCCATCGATACTCATCAACCCTTTTTAGAAGAATTGCAGCATCGGGCGGTGGCTGAGGGCGTTTCTGATAACATTAATCCCCTCAATCAATCCATGTTCTCCTTAGACTTTGCCCCCCATAGCTTCGACATCCTCTGGTCAGAAGGGGCAATTTATATCATGGGTTTTGAAACAGGACTTAAATCCTGGCAAACTCTTCTCAAAACAGGAGGCTATCTCGTCGTTTCCGAACTCTGCTGGTTACAGCAAAATCCCCCAACTGAGGTAAAACATTTTTGGCAAACCAATTACCCCGACATGAAAACAATTAACGATAATCTCCAACTTATAGAAGCTTCAGGTTATCGCCAAATTGGTCATTTTATGCTACCTGAATCATCCTGGTGGGACAATTATTATACTCCATTAAAGGAAAGAGTCGAGGATTTACGCCAGAAATACAGCGATGATCCGCAAGCGAATCAGGATATTGATAATGAGTTCCAAGAGATAGAAATCTATCAGAAGTATTCTGATTGGTATGGCTATGTCTTTTATCTCATGCAAGTTCAATAATTTATACTTTTATTGAACTAAGCCAACTCATCGAGACGATAAAAATTGGTTGCTGCAATACGGGTCTTCCGTAGTTAGTGTGCTAAATTGTTAGTTGTATTTGCCGGAATATTGGACAGCAATAGCTTTAACCATTTTCATCCGGATTTCAAGAGAGTTTTGATGCGATTAAAAGCTACAGTCCTTGTCTGGTAAGCTTCCTAACTCATTGAAGCTAATAGTTTAGCATAGTAAGTCCGGAAGACCCAATTAAACAGCTATACTCACCCTTAAATCTTGCACCAATCTCACCAACCGCCTTGGGTTTTAACCCAAGTCTAAAAGCTAAAGTCGTCTAAAGACGACTGGATAAGAGTTTTAGTCCACTTGAGTGGACTTACGCTTTTAGCCAAGAACTTGAGTTCTTGGCGGGAGTCGGGGCTTACTGAAAAGGGTGGAAACTATCAGTTTTATCCTTAGCTTAAGCTTAAATTAATCCAGCATCGCGCTTTTCCCAGAATTCATCTCTCATGGCTTGTTCCGCCTCTAATTTGGATTTAAAAGCCGCTTCTAAGTCTTCATTTAATTTTCTGACAATCGCTTGTTCTAGCTGGACGTACTTCATCCCACGAACCGTTAAAACAGGTTGGACTAAAGAAATAACACTAGCTCCGATTTGGGTATGGGAATTGACTTGAGTTTGACCGGAATAACGTCTTCCGGTCATGATATACCAGGCAAACATTTCACAATTATTGCTGTAAATATTGTAGCAACCGAACTTTTCCGGATATTCCTTAACTCGTTTCTGTTGCTCAGGAGTTAATTTTGCACCGTTTCCATTGTATTCAATGCCGTTTGCACCCCAGCCAATAGAATTATTGAAGGTTCCATCTGAGGAAATAAAATAATGCCGAGCAATTCTCAGCGTTGATTCAATGGGTAAGCTATAAATAGATGTTGTCATGAAAGTGTTTCCAGAATCTACTTTTCTTCAAGACTAATTAATTCACGGTTCAATTCATTTACTGGATTTACACAGCTACAATGATGGATTAGATTTGCCGATTTTATGGGCGCACGCCATGCGCCCCTACGATTTATGGACGGAATCCTAATTCATAAAAAATAAGATAAGCTGTTATGCATTTAAATTGGGTATTAGTAGCGAGCAAGATGCTCGCACTACAATGATTTCGTCATTATTGACATTAAGGTTTAAATGCCGACCCGCTTATGCCATACTACATTAATTTAAAGCCTGACTGAATTTCTGCAAAAAGGCTTCATACGCCTGATTAATCGCTTGCATTTTGGCTATAGCAGTAGCCGAGGAGTTTATATCCGGGTGATATTGCCGAGCTAATTGATGGTATGCTAACTTAACCCTGTTGATATCGGCGTCCATTTCCACACCCAAAATTTCCCACCATTCACCCGATAATCCCGATTCAAAGGGAGTAGTCTCAACACCCAACTGGTTACGCCAAATCTTAATTGTCCCTGCTTTACCACCACTGACTAAAATTTGTCCATCCGGACCGAAAACCACAGGACTACATCCAGCAAGCGTACCAAGTAATTGACCTGTGTGTAAATTCCAAAGATAGACAGCATTTTTGTCAGCACTCGCCAATAGTTGTCCATTCGGACTGATGGCAACGGAAACGACTCCCTTTAATTTTTGATCCAGAGTTTTGAGCAATTCTCCTGTCTTTAGATTCCATAATTTAACCGTACCATCAGCGCTACCACTTGCCATAATCTCGCCGTCGGGACTGATAGCAACCGATGTCACCCAGTTAGAATGTCCGATAATAATCTGAGGTTTTTTATAACTGCTTAAAGACCAAACCAGAATCGTTTTATCAGCACTACCACTAACCAGCGTTTGACTATCTGGACTGATAGCAACCGACCAAACTGTGTCTGAATGACCATTGAGAGTGCGTTTAATTTCTCCAGTGTATTCGCTCCACAATCGGATTGTTTTATCACCACTTGCACTAGCCATAATCGTTTGATCCGGGCTAAACGTCAGGCAGGAAATAAAACCTAAATGACTGTAAGTGGAATTCGGATAAAAGAAGGGACGTAGCAGGGCTTTACTGTCTATCTGCCAACTGGTAATTTTATTGTCAAATCCACCTGCAACCAGCCTTTTTCCCTGGGGGCTAATCGCCACAGCAAAAACTTCTTTAGCTTGTCCAAAGAAGGTAAAATCATGTTTTCCGGTTTTCAAGTCCCATAGACTAACGGTTTTATCTTCACTTGCACTTGCCAAAGTTTGTCCATCGGAGCTAATCGCGATCGCGGCAACTTTTGCTCGATGTCCTTTGAGAATGTTGACGCATTTCCAACTCGGAGACGCTTGAGACTCAATGGCAATAGTTTTGGCTTGATTTTCCGGTTTTTCAAAATTACTGTAAACTTGATCATCTGATGAAAAATTCGCGGTTGATTTAGCTTTTTGTTGCTGTTTAGCCTTTAGCGCCTCTAACTCTTCCTCAATTTCTAGATCCGCAAATTTTTGTTTCCAACTATCTTCGGCAAATATGGGATCTAATTCCAAAAGTGCTTGAGTATAGGCTTCCATTTCCAGCACTTTAGTTTCCATGCGCCCAAAAGCGTCTACAGCACCTGCCATGGGTTCTCCTGGTTCAGGTTTGCAGGCTTTATACAACCCATAAACACCTAATCCAACCACTCCCCCAGCCATTGCCATTGTACCCATGCATAATATAATTAATTAAGTTGGCTAACACAGCGATGGAAACTCTAACTCTGAACGTACCCCCCACCGTCGGTTTAACCGACGAACAATTTTATCAACTTTGTCTGGCAAATGAACAATGGCGATTAGAACTAACCGCTGATGGAGAATTAATAATTATGCCCCCAACAGGTGGAGAAAGTGGTATTAGCAATGCGGGTTTGACCGCTAAAGTTTACAATTGGAATGAGCAAACCAGACTGGGAAAAGTTTTTGACTCCTCCACTGAGTTTCGATTACCCAATAATGCCAAACGTTGTCCAGATGTATCCTGGGTAATTCTGGAACGATGGGAAGCCTTATCTCCTGAACAACGGCGACGCTTTCCGCCCTTATGTCCAGATTTTGTGATCGAACTTCGTTCTGAAAGCGATTCGCTGAAAAATTTACGTGCCAAAATGTTAGAGTACCGGGATAGTGGTGCTCGTTTAGGTTGGCTGATTGATCCGCAAACGCCCCTAGTGGAAATTTATCGACCATTCGTTGATGTAGAACAGATCAATTTCTCTATTGACGAACCGCCAACACTTTCAGGGGAAGATGTGTTACCAGGATTTGTTCTCGATTTAACGGTTATATTGAATCCTTAAATTTCTGCTTCAATCCGCTTTATAGCGTTTCTCCTTCTGTGGGCGCAAGCCTTCATCTGTGTCAACTTAAGCCATAACTCGTTGCCTATTCTAATTTTCAGCCACCGGAGAAGGGCGGGTTTAGTTAAGTTATCAGTTTTTGCCATAAGTTATCTGTAAAACCCGCCCCTACAGCACCCTTTGTATGGCTTCACCTCACGCATTGAAGAACCGTTATAGAAATCGACTTAAATCAAAATCGTCGTCAGGAACCTCTTGTTTAAACCGTTGTGCATTCAAAACTAACAGTAATCGCTCCGAATAATCTACCGCCCCCCGCAACTCGTCTCGTAATATTTGTAAGCCGCCATTAGCATACTCTTCAAAAATATGAATCCGTTCCTCCTCTGCTTTGGCGTCAAAAGAGGAGAGAATTTTAGCATCTTTGGTTTCGACAAGCGCCAAAAGTTTAATCAGCGCGTCATATCCCCGCGACACAAATATCTCTAACCCAATCGGTGCGGGTTCTTTCTTCGCAATTGTTCCCAGAGGCGATCGCTTCTTGCGCTTGACCCCCAACGCCGCTGCAAATGCGATAACGTCAGCGTATGTTTGAAATGGTCCGGTTGTCTCGGCTGATGCGGTTAACGCTTTGACTAAATCGGCTTGCTCCTTGGCAATTCGGATGCGATTGACACCCATTCCCGTGACATCCTCCTACATTTGTCATTTGTTATTTGTCATTCGTCGCAGAATGTTTGTAATCCGTTGGGGCGGGTTTAGTGATATAGGGGTGAAAACCTTCCCGTTAGTGGTAAAACCCGCCCCTACATCTCCCCCTGCTAAGAGACGTGCCATGGCACGTCTCTACACGGCTCCCCAGCCACCACCCTACTGGGTTTGCTGAATGTACAGTAAAATACCCCGTGCGATCGCCTGGGCGATTTGGCTGCGAAATTCTGGTGTGGCGAGTCTCGGCGCATCCTCAGCCCCGGTGACAAAACCCACTTCCACTAACGCAGAAGGCATAGAGGTTTGCCGGATCACATAAAATCTGCCTTGCTTCACACCGCGATTCCGCATCCCTGTACTCTGTAATAAACTGTTTTGAATCGCTTCGGCTAGCCCTCGCCCATTGCTATAGTAATAGGTTTCCACGCCATTCACATCGGGACGACTCATGCTAATCGCATTCGCATGGATACTGACAAATAGGTCAACATTCGTTTGTTGTGCCAGTTGAACTCGCCCTCTGAGGCTAATAAATCGGTCATCCGATCGCGTCAATATCGTTTGTACACCCTGTTGTTCTAAAATGGCGGCAACCTGGAGAGAAATGGGCAAAATCACATCTTTCTCCTGCAAGCCACCAATCCCCACAGCGCCAGGATCTTTACCCCCATGTCCCGGATCAAGCATCACCACAACGCGACTATTGCGAACCCCAGGAAATACAGTCGGCGGCGGTGAAATCTGTGGCGGTAACCGTTCTGGCGGCGGTACAGGAAGCGAACCCGTTGGCGGTAAAGAGACTCTCGTCTGTCGCAGGGGAAGTAATAAGAGTTGATCGCTGGGTTGATTGAGTTCCCCAACCTGGGTATTTCTATCCGGTTGGATGACAATCACAACCGTGCGCGGATCTTGCTGGCGCAGTCTCACCTGGGATAACGGACTATTCACGCCTAGCTGAGGTCCTTGAACTCCTGGCGAAAGTTGAGCATCTGGGATGGTAATTTGGAACTGGTTGGTGTTGGTATCCCAATTCCCCCTCGCCCGAATCCGTCGATCTGCCCGGATTAACAATTGAGTGCCATTTTGGGCGATGTCCACCGATTCAATGGTGGCGAGAGTCGTAGCCGCCGTCGGTTCCCGATCAGATCGTCGCGGCGATAACCCCTCAAGCTGCGACGCCGAAACTCCTCTGGGTAGTAATACCAAGCCCCCAACGGAGCTATAATTCATCTGCCAGTCGGGACTCTCGCGATTCACCCGTAAGGTGATGCGAGTTGGGGAGGAGGAACCCGACGGTTGGGACAATTGAATTTGGTTGACCCCATAGCGATTTACTGACACATTTTGATTCAGTAACGCTGGGGGTAGAGTAATTCCTTCTACCTCAAACTCAATTGTCTCGCGATCGCGACTCCGTTGAACCTGAATCTCTTTCGCTTCCCCTTGATTGGTGCGAATAAAAAACCCATCCCTTGTCACCTGAATCGGATCAAGTTGCACCCTTGACTCTGTTGTGTCAGCAGAGGGTTCTGGTGGTGTGGGACGAGGTGCGGGTTGGGGGGGAGGAGTTGTCGGCGCTACGGGACGAGGTGCGGGTGCAGTGATAAGCTGCGGCGTGGGTAGTTGCACAAACCACTGTCTCGGTGACGCCCCACGAAACTGAATCTGTTGGGGGTCTATAGTATAACCCGGTGCAATTTCTACCACAATCCGAGTCGTCTGGCGGTCAAACTGTCCCACCCGAATTTCGCGAATCCCTCCTCCCACAGACTGGCTGACGCTGGGACGTCCCAACGTCGTACCCGGTAAATCGATAACCAGGCGCAGGGGGTTCGGAATCAGTTGGGCTGTGGGTTGAACAGTACCATCTGTCGTAAATTCGAGTTGATTTTGACTTGCATCAAATCGCCACAACAGAAGTCTAGCGGCTTGTGCAGGTAATGAAACCAGAATTGTACTCCAGAAGCTAATAAGTAGCAGTAGCCACTGAATTTTCCTCATTCCCCTACCCTCACGATTAATCGTTTAACTGCCAATTGCTTGTTCAATTTCAGCCTGGTCTAGTTTACGTCCAATTAGCACTAACCGAGTTTGGCGAGATTCGCCATTGTGCCACAGTCGATCATAGAATGAATCGAAGCGATTGCCGACTCCCTGCAAGACTAGGCGCATGGGTTTATTGGGTACAGACACAAAGCCTTTGATCCGGTAAATCTCCTGCTGTTGCACGAGTTGTTGCAGTTTGGCGATTAGGGTTTGGGGTTCAAAGGGTTGGTCAGAAATAAATTGTACTGAATTAATGTCCTCATCATGGTCGTGGTCGTCTTCAGTATCATGATGACTGGGACGATTGTCTAAATTATCCTCGACGGCGGCGTTAAAACCAAGCAAGAGTTCCGGCTGAATCTGTCCGTGATCACAAGGGATAACCTTAACGCCTGTGGGTAATTGATCCTGTAACCAGTCTTTGATCCTCCTCAGCGTCGCCTCATCGACTAAATCAACTTTCGTCAGTAAGACTAAATCCGCACAAGCCAATTGGTCTTCAAAGAGTTCCTCAATTGGGGTTTCATGGTCTAAATTCGGGTCAGCTTGGCGTTGGGCTTCTAAGGCATTAATGTCACCGACTAACGTTCCTGCGGCTAACGCCTGACAATCCACCACTGTGATTACTCCATCCACAGTAGCACCGTTGCGAATGGGAGTCCAACGGAAGGCTTGGACTAAGGGTTTGGGTAAGGCTAATCCAGAGGTTTCAATCAGCATACAATCGATGCGATCGCGCCGCTGCAACAGTTGCTGCATTGTCGGGAAGAATTCTTCCTGAACCGTGCAGCACAAGCAGCCATTTGTCAGTTCCACAATATTATCGTTAGGATTGTCCTCCTCATCGCAAATTCGGCAGGAACGCAATAACTCGCCATCAATACCCACTTCACCAAACTCATTCACCAGAACTGCTATTTTACGTCCTTGGTTGTTTTGTAGTAAATGGCGCACCAAGGTGGTTTTGCCAGAACCGAGAAAGCCGGTAATCACAGTTACGGGAATTTTATGCATGATTATTTAACCTCAGGATAGGGGTGGAATTCGTGCCAAAATGCCTTTTTTTAATGGTTCAGGTCGTTTCGACCAAGGCAATAAACCGTCGGGTTGGCTATGGTATAAACTGGCACAGTCTAAGATAGCTGCTGCTGTTTCTGGTAATGTCTCTACATCTACGGGCAAATCCCCAAATAGATACGTGTATTTAGAGGGTGCGGCTAAGGAAACAGCACAAGGGCGACTACAAGCACTCATACATTCAACCGGTTGAAGTTTAAATTCATCCTGGAGTGACCAATTTTGGTGGAGTTCCTGCAAGGGTTCTAGCAGTTTTTCGCCACCACTTTGACCAATGCGCTTGCCATCTTTCCAGGTACTGGCGCAGGTTGTACAAACAAATAAGGTATGTTGATTCATGTTGATTTTACATATTGATTTTACATTCGTACATTTCGTACATTTCCTACATTCATACATTTCCTACATTCATACATTCGTACATTTCCTACATTCATACATTTCCTACATTCATACATTTCGTACATTTCGTACATTTCGTACATTCGTACATTTCGTACATTTCGTACATTCGTAGGGGCGAAGCATTCGCGCACAGATGTTTCGGTTTTCTATCAACCTGCCAACGCGAATGCTTCGCCCAAACAGCATTCGCGCACAGATGTTTCGGTTTTCTATCAACCTGCCAACGCGAAAGCTTCGCCCAAACAGCATACGAGAAAAGTTGATTA
>NZ_JAVKEW010000095.1:0-48949 GCF_040226375.1 Coleofasciculus sp. G2-EDA-02
TAGCACTAAAAATACTGTTGGGCGAACAGAAATTAACGCTCAGGGAGAGAAGAACCTCTGCTCAAAGTAAGGAAACTTAGTTTGGGTAAGTTCACTCATTGAACTGAGAATCCCTCGCTTTTAGCGATGGGAGCGTCAAGTGGAATCGGACTGTATACTGGCGTATGTTCGGAGTGCTACACCAGGTCAAGCCTTGCATATGGGAAACTGTCAGCCCTTTCGCCGCGATCGCACCTTATTCATTCACAACGGTTTTATCCAACATTTCCGCCAAACCCTATATCGAGCCATTCGCGATCGCCTGAGTGATGAAATTTATCAATCAATTCACGGTACAACCGATTCTGAGCATATTTTTGCGCTCTTTGTCAATGAAGTCCAAACGGCTCCTGATGCTTCCATAGAGAAAGCCTTGTCACAAACCTTGATCCAGTTGACACAATTAGCCCAATCCGATCAAGTCAGCTTTTCTGCCAATGTGGTTATCAGTGATGGGCATAGCCTAGTTGCCAGTCGCTATGCATTGGATACCAGTGCACCTTCCCTATACTGGTTAAGGGATGATCCCAATTACCCTAACGCTGTCATGATTGCCTCTGAACCCTTGTTTGCTGGAAATTGGCACAGTTTCCCAACCAATAGCCTCCTAGTGGTTAAAGAGGATTTGGAGGTTCACATCAATCGACTCTAAACACTGATAACGTCGTGGAACTTAACAAATTCCCCAGGATGCCAATGCACCGCCATTTCAATGCCGTTGCCGTTTGTGCTATTCTAAGAATACCTACCATCTCATTTTTCTCAACCCAGCGCTCTCTCACGCTCGGGTTTTTCTAGATGTATAACTGAGTCGAATAGGCATAGCTTGAGTTCTATAACTTAGCTCTTAAGATTAGCTGAAGATAAGTTCAGGGTACTTTTTTCACGGCTTCACTCTCTTTTAACAGGATGACGGAATCCTCTGATTGGGCAAAATTCCGCCATTCTAGATGCCTTCACTTTTAGCCTCATACCCCAGGTTTATTCCTTTATCAATGGATAATTAATAATTGATAATTGACAATTGATTAATTGGGTCTAAGACCTCTTCGTTTACGAAGAAATTAAAAAAGATTTTCCTTCATTTCAATCCTCTTCTTTTAAGGAGAGGTCATTATCCATTGTTCATTATCCATTGTCAATTTGTGAACTTACCGTGCCGAAGACAACTTTTCACTTAGCCACGCCAATCGGGAAATTGACCCTGGAGACAGGCAGCGATTTCATCATTCCAGTCATCTTCTATTTTCGTAATCCACGCCTCAAACTTATCCTCAGTTCCGGCTTTGAACATTTTGTACCGCAGTTTTAACGACAATTTATCCCAGCGCACAGATTGGCTATGAGAGAATCTGCAATAAGTCATTCTTAATCTCCCGATAATTATTAGTTAACTCAAAACCACTGATTTTCTAAACTTCTTTTAACAAATATATTGAATTGTAAAGAAAAAATCTAGGCGTTCAATAACACAACTCAGGTGATGATTCAATAGACGATTGGTGATACTGTATAGTATCAATAAGTAATTTCAATGAACCTTCAGCGTGACCAGACAAAAGCCCTTGAGTGAGCGAGGTCACAGTTTCTTACCCCGCCCCTCTACCGGATCAACTGAAAACTTTTTGAGCAACTGAATCAACTCAACTGTAAGATCATCAAGTAGCTCAGTGGTAAGAGAGTCTAAAAACAGTTAACGGCGGTTAACGGAGTCTGAAGAGAATGGAACAACATCAGAAATCGACGGTTGTGATTACGGGTGCCTCATCAGGGGTTGGTTTGTATGCTGCCAAAGCCCTGGCGCAAAGGGGAACATGGCATGTCGTGATGGCGTGTCGGAATTTAGAGAAAGCCCAGAACGCGGCTCAAGAGGTAGGTATCCCCCAGGATAGCTACACAATTATGCCGATTGACTTGGGTAGCTTAGAGAGCGTGCGCCAGTTTGTGACCAAATTCCGGGAAAGTGGCAAGTCTCTAGATGCTTTGGTGTGCAACGCCGCCATTTATATGCCTTTAATAAAGGAACCCCAGCGCTCGCCAGAAGGGTATGAATTAACCGTTGCTACAAATCACCTGGGACATTTCCTCCTGTGCCACCTGATGCTAGAGGATTTGAAGCATTCCTCGGCTTCGTCTCCCCGGCTGGTGATTTTGGGAACGGTAACCCACAATCCCGATGAATTGGGTGGGAAGATTCCACCGCGTCCAGATTTAGGGGAACTCAAAGGCTTTGAAACAGGATTCAAAGAACCTCACTCTATGATTGACGGCAAAAAGTTTGAACCCGTCAAAGCCTACAAAGACAGCAAAGTCTGTAATCTGCTGACGATGCGAGAACTGCATCGGCGCTATCACGAGTCAACAGGTATCGTTTTCAGTTCCCTTTATCCAGGATGTGTCGCCGATACACCCCTGTTCCGAAATCACTATCCTCTGTTTCAGAAACTCTTTCCCTTGTTCCAGAAACACATCACTGGGGGGTACGTATCCCAGGAGTTAGCAGGCGAACGGGTTGCTGCCGTCGTTGCCGATCCTGAATATAGCCAATCCGGTGTCTATTGGAGTTGGGGGAACCGACAGAAGAAAGAGGGCAAGTCCTTTGTGCAAAGGGTTTCTCCCCAAGCCCGCGATGATGAAAAAGGGGAGAGGATGTGGGAGTTGAGTGCCAAGTTAGTGGGAATCGTTTGAGGAGAGAGGACTAGGGGTTGCCGTTTGTCCTAGCCGCTCTACGTGACATCCTCCCACACCAGAATCTTTGATTTGGTGTGGGCTTCCAATCTTCAAAACTTGGATTTCCTGGTTTTTCCCGTTCGGCTGACGCTCACGGCGGAAGCCTTGCGGGATTTCGACACTTACCTAGACTCATACGAGTACATTTGAGTCCCCGGTACACCGTCTGCACAGGCAGTTTCCATGTTTTCAGTATGTATATTCATAACCGTCAGCCTTATGAATTGTTTTTAAATATTTAGGATGCACATCAAAACTTTTACCTCCTGTAGTTAATTTGAAACTTGGCTTAAATCGAATAGCAATTCGACCCGTATAGGTTCCCGCATACTTTCCAGTCAGGACATCAGCTTTGACCAAATCACCTGTTTGGAAATTCATGCAAAACTTTTGAGCAGGGGCATGACGAATAGGAAAGCCGTAACGGTCAGTACCGCAGCGCTGCCTTCTGCCATGTCCTTTAGCTTTGACAATCAAAGGTTTGACAGCTTTGAGAAGCAATCGCTCTGGCGTAGATGCCCCTACACAGACAGCATCTGTCCAATGGTGCTTTTCAATCCCTCTGGTTTGTCGGTTGAACTTAGTTCGCCCACCAGAACCAACTTCTACAGGTAAGCCAGTTGATTGAATTCTTCTGTACAACTCCCAACGAGTAGCGTTGACAGCCGCTCCCTTTGTTCAATAATTCTCTCGCCCGTGCTGGATGACAAGGGTCAAGAGGTTTCAAGTTTTTGTCTAGAACGAAAACGCGCATTACTGCACCTCTCATTACTGGTTAGGTTTGCCTCGTCTTTGATATCTCGGCTTTTTGCGCTCAACACACGGCTCGTCAACCCGTACTTGCTGGTTAATGTTGAACAACAGAGCTACAAACTGGCTTAAGTTGGCTAGACACGCATTCGTAGGTGTTGTGACCAAGATATCGATTACCCTCAAAAAGCCGTTGATTGAGGGAGACTGGTCAACGTAGGACTCACTCAAAAGAAGCGAACGCTATACCCCTAAGGGGTTAGCGGCGGGTCGTTGACAATTAGATAACTATCGGGAAAGTCGGCATTGAAATAATACAGTGTATTACGAAAGCGTTGACAATAGTTGTATTCTTCTTTACCATAGTTAGTATTCCTTCTAAAAAAGGTTACTAGGACGTATTACAAGCAATGGAATTTGCTCTCACAGCAAGAAGAAAATCCCATTGCTGCTGACGATTGATGTTGACGACATTGATCTAGGGAGCATTTACCAAAAAAGCCGTTAGGTTTTTTAAGCTTTGTTTGTTTAAGCTAGACAAAGCTTTGTGCAACGGCAAAACCTGTATTGATGGAGCTATTGGTTGAAAGAGATGGCTCTACCCGAACAGGTATTGGTAAGTGAAACGTTAGTGATAGCAGATGAATGTTAGGGTGCATTTTCAGGTTCATGTGACGTGTTTGATAAGGGTCTTTATTTAAATAACGCCACTGATAGTAAGAATGCGCGATCGCAACTCATTCTCTTTCAACAAGAGATAGCGATCGCGCTTTTTTACGGTTACACTTCCAGGATTGGAGGTTGAGTCGTACTTGCCACTCGTATAACCCGACAGGGATTTCCGGCGGCAATAACATTGGCAGGAATATTGTTGGTAACAACGCTACCGGCACCAATAGTCGTATTATCGCCAATCGTGACACCTGGACAAATAATTGCACCGCCACCAATCCAAACATTATTACCAATATTAATCGGTCTGGCGAGTTCGCGTCCGGTTAGTCTTTGGGTTGGATCAGTAGGATGATAGGCTGTATAAATCTGCACATAAGGTCCACATAACAGATTATCGCCTAAATGAACCGTATTACAGTCGAGAATCACACAACCATAGTTCATATAGAGATTATCGCCGACATAGATATTACTGCCATAGTCACAGTAAAAGGGAGGACTAATTTGAGGATTAGATCCCAGCTTGCCAAATAAGTCCTGTAAAAGTTGCGATCGCGTCTCTACTTCGTCTTCCATTGTGGAGTTGTACAAGCGCGTCAGTTGACAGGCTCGATTATGTAATGCTTTTAATTCAGGGTCAGATGCTAGATATAGCTCTCCTGCTAACATCCTCTGTTTTTCACTCATCTGCCTCATCAAAGCAATATCCTGCCAGTTTATCATTGTTTGAGTTTTGTCCGGTTTCTCCACCATTCTTTTGGCGTGGAGACGTCAATAATTATCCAGCGCCCCATTCACTCTGCCATTAAACCCATAAACCTGACGGCTACCCACAAACGGTACCAACTCAACCTCCCGTTCATCTCCCGGTTCAAAGCGCACGGCTGTACCCGCCGGAATATTTAACCGCATCCCCTTGGTTGGCTCTCGGTCAAATGATAGAGCGTCATTCACTTCATAGAAATGGAAATGAGAACCTACCTGAATCGGGCGATCGCCTGTATTCGCTACCGACAGGCGCAAGGTTGGACGCCCCACATTCAGTTCAATCTCTCCCTTTTGGATGATTTGTTCCCCTGGAATCATCGTCTATTTTTAATAAAAACTTACAAAAGTACAAGTAATGTTGATTTAAATGACAGCAAATACTCCCAGTGCTGCATCTAATGCCCAAACAAGCATCAGAAATGAGGGAGTTTAACGTCACTTTTGATCAAGTCTTGAACTATCGCTGTCACGCTAATAGTCAATCACTTTCCTGACAGCTTAACCAAACCAATTCCGCCAAAGTAAAGACCGATGACAGCACCAGCGAGTAAGCTTTGAGTCAGAGGATCAGTGGAGGGAGTTAACACAGCGCCTAAAACCACTGCACCCAAAATAACAACCCGCCAACCAGAAAGCATTTGTGAGGATGAGACAATTCCTAAATTTCCCAAAAGAATCTGAATAATTGGCACTTGAAAGGCTATCCCGGTGCTGAACATGAGTAGCAGCACAAATTCAAAATACCGTTCAATTGACCAAGCTTGCTCAACGACATCAGCACCGTAACTAATAAAGAATTTCAGCGCGGCTGGAATTAAAGCAATGTAGGAAAATGCCAACCCCACGAAAAACAGAACACTAGATCCTAAAACCACAGGTGCAATCAAACGTCGTTCGCGGCGAGTCAGCCCAGGTAAGACAAATTGAATAGTTTGGTACAGAATGAAAGGAGTCGCAACCAGCAAACCACTGTAACCCGCCACTTTCAGGGAAACAAAGAAGTATTCACCGGGAGCCAATTGCAAAAACTTAACGCCTCTAGCGGGGATTTCCAATAACTGGACAATGTATTTAACCGCGACAAAGCAGCCAGTAGCACCAACGGCGACAGCAAGCAGCGAATAGAAAATTCGCCGCCGCAACTCTTCTAAATGATCGAACAGTGACATTTCGGCATCATTGGGAAGTTCGTCGAGGTAGTTGGTTTCACTCGTGTCAGCAGGTTGCTGGGGTAACGTTTCTACGTCAGGCGTCATCAGTTTGCACAGTTGGATTGTAGTTTGTTAACTATTGTACCGATCGCGGGAAGAGGATGCAGGAGTCACCGTCAATCCCACGACTCAAGTCTGAACTTACTCGTCTTGTTCGCTATAGGTGTACACAGGAGTCTCAATGATACGCTCTAGGATGATTAAATAAGCCTAGATGAGGTCTTAGTAATCCAAGATAAGCGTAAGCCGTTGCATTAACCGGATTAAACCAAATCGTCTTTAGTTTTCTAGTTGTGCAGAAGTGAATTGACTAAAAAATCTATATTAAGCTGTATTTTACTAACCAATAACTAAGGACGAATATCAAATTTGATCATACGCTGTTCTAGTTCTTCAATTAATGTATCGACATCTTTACCCACTTGCTCAAAACACACGGGGGGTGGGGATTCGGGTTCAAAATGAATTAATTTAATTTGGTCATTACCAATCCCAATCATTAAAACTTCTTTATCCGGTTGGTGAGCATTCACAATACCTATCATTTCCTGAAGATAGTTATCAACCTTTTGATTCAGTTTTTCCAGCGCCGCTTTGGGACAATAGACAAAATGGGGTTGGGGTTTCAGGTCAATTCCCAAAGTTTCGTCGCTTTCGCCCTTCTCCAGAAATAGTCCCCATGACAGCGCCGCAAGTTCTTTGCTATTTTCTTTGGCAAACTTATTTAGCTTAACTTTCCACTGATCCTCTGGCTTATTCGGCTGAGGTTTACTGAACATGATCATGGTTTACAATTCCCAATGACGTAGCTTGCTTCTCAAGGACAGCGAGTATGACCAATGACGAATGACTTATTTGACCCCAGACTGAACTTGCCAGAGCATCGCATAAAGAGCTTGTTGCTCTAGTAGTTGTTCATGGGTGCCTTGTTCAACTAATTTACCTTTATCCATAACATAAATACAATCGGCATTGCGTACTGTAGACAGGCGATGAGCGATCGCGATCGTTGTCCGGTTTTGGGTAATCTTCTCTAGCGATCGCTGAATAGCGGCTTCTGTCTCGTTATCTACGGCTGAGGTGGCTTCATCGAGGATCAGCACAGGGGGATTTTTTAAGATAGCACGAGCAATTGCCAGTCGCTGCTGCTGTCCACCGGATAACTTTTGTCCTCTCTCCCCAATAATTGTGTCGTATCCTTGGGGGAGTTGGCAGATAAATTCATGGGCTTCAGCAATTTCTGCGGCTGCCGTTACCTCAGATAACGTGGCATCAAAACTACCATAAGTAATATTTTCCCGCACCGTGCCATGAAACAGAAACACATCCTGACTGACTAAACCAATGGCGCGGCGTAAATCAGCTAACTGAAGCTGGCGCAGGTCAATACCATCGAGGGTTATGGTTCCTTCTTGGACTTCATAGAGTCTCAATAATAACTTGACCAGCGTACTTTTCCCCGAACCCGTCGCACCGACAATGGCAATGGTTTTTCCCGCCGGAATATGAAGGGAAAGATTTTCTATCACAGGATGGCGTCCCTGGTAGGAAAAAGTAATATTTTTTAACGCCAACTCACCCCGCACCTGAGTTACAGGCAAAGAAATCTCGCCCGAATGCATAGTAATCGGTGTATCCAACAGATTCATCACCCTGGCTGTAGACGCCATCGCCCGTTGATAGAGATCGAGGGTTTGTCCAAGTCGGGTGAGGGGCCACAGCAAGCGCTGAGTCAGAAATACTAACACGCTATAGGTACCGACGGCTAATCTCCCAGCTACGGCTTCCATACCCCCATAGAGGAGAATTCCGACAAAGCCCAATAAGATGAGGATACGAATTAATGGCACAAATGCCGCAGATAGTGCGATCGCACGACGGTTACTTTGGCTATAGGCTTGGCTTTGGGCGGTGATTCGCTGGATTTCATAAACTTGGGCCGTAAAGCTTTTAATTGTGGTTATTCCTGTCAGATTATTTGCCAATTGCCCATTGAGTAAACTCACCTTTTCCCGCACATCAGCATAACGGGGCGCAAGGCGGCGCTGGAAGGTGATGGAACCCCAGAGAATAAAGGGCATGGGTAGAAGTGCCATCCAAGCCACGCCAGGTGCCAGAATCAAGAAGGTGGCGCCAATAATCACAACGGTTGTGGATACCTGGAGAATTTCATTGGCGCCAACATCAAGAAAGCGTTCCAGTTGGTTGATATCGTCGTTGAGAATAGACATCAACCTGCCCGTACTCCTATCCTCAAAATAAGCTAAGTCGAGGGATTGTAAGTGAGCGTAAGCATCTAAGCGCAAGTCATGCTGAATCGTCTGTGCTAGATTACGCCAGAGTCGGTTGTAGGCATATTCAAAGATGGATTCTAATCCCCAGATGATCAGGCTAAGCAACGCCAGAATCAACAGTTGTGTGAAGATGTCGGTGACGCCGAGTTGGGCGATGAGGGAATCCTCTTGTTGGACAACTACATCCACCGCCGCACCAATTAACGCAGGTGGCGCTAAGTCAAAGATTTTATTCAGAACCGAACATGCGATCGCCTGCCAGATTTGGGTGCGATAGTTATGACCATAGGCAAATAGACGTTTGAGAGGGGACACTGATTGGGAGAGAGGCTCCCTGATTTGGGAGTGCTTCTTTTCTTTTGAACTGGACACGCAGATTACCCTGACTGGACAAAAAGCTGATTCAACTGATATTTTGCACTATAAGGTTAAACGCTCTTTCAGCAAAGGAGGAATTATTAACACAATTGGATACATGGAGATACTCGGAGAAGTTGAATAATAGAGAATGCCCTGTTCTCCGTTAAGAGTTCCCTATTCCCTGTTGCCTATTTTCTTAAAATCCGTAAGATAAGTATATTCACTCAACCGGGTTATATGAAGCTTGTATGAAGCTCAGTCTCATACAGACTTCGGCAACCTCCCATAACCTCGTGTTTTGTTCCGACTGGATTATGATATTTCAGTAAAGATGACGGGTAAGCCTTACCAACTCCCGAAAGGGGTGGCATGATGATTGGTAGGAATCAGGGCATCACCAGTAAGCTATAGGCGATCGCTTCCTTACCCTAAATCACAATTTTTTTGACCACTAAGGGTATTACGAGCAAGCAATGATGATTACTAACGCCAACACCCCGATTATTCCTCCCCGGATTGATTATTGCCTCACCGCGACTGAGCAAGGATGGCAACTGACGGCTTGGGAACCCGCTATTGTGGGAGGAAATAGAGTTAAGCCCTATCTATGGAAGTTTAATTCAGAACTCCAAACCCTACAGGAAGCACATCGGGCGCTTCAGCTCATTCTAGGTGAGGAATAGTTTTTTATTATCCAATCGGCTTTGTGCGACTGTCTGACTGAGTGGGCATTAAGCTCATCCGTTTTGAGTTTATGACCCTAAATGACTGTGATAGACTGATTTGGCTAGATTTGAGGAAGACAGGTTTCAGCTTGTCCTATAGTAAACTTTATTTAGGTTTGATTTCTAGCTCTTTATATCCCGTCGTTTCATCTATTGTTCGCAGAAAGATTAAATTATCGCTGACGCCTATAATAATTTCAGCCGTCGTATAGATAATGCATCCATATAGGAGATGCCCCCCGATTGTTTTCCCTTTTTTATCCGACAGGGCAATGTGTAAATGGATACCATGGATAGACAGAGTGCCAACGAGGGAAACAATCTCGAAACGTCGCTTAAAGGCTTGAGCATAATTTTGACCCGAAAAGCGCAGGGTGGCTTGTTGTAGGCTGCCCACAGCTGTAATCATAAACCCAGCTTCAATCTGGTGCTGTGCGACGAAATGCCTTAAGCTTGTCCTTAAATCATCATTGGGTTTTAAGCGAAGCGCAAAAATTTGCATGGTTTATGATTAGGGCGGCGGCGCTAATTTCAAGTCAGATATATGAGAATTGTAATTACCACCTTTGTGGTATTATTTAGTCTAATAGAATTGTCTCAGTGGGTGAGCCATTTTACCTTGCCCATGCCAGTATTAATTTTGGCAGGAGCTTTACTCGCGATCGCATCTAACTACGGTAAATCTCCCGGTTGGTTTGTCTCTCTACAATCCAGGCAATTCCCAACTAATCAAACTCAGGCTCCCTCTGTGGAGAGTGCCAATCCAGCATCCAAGGCACTTAATCCCTCGTCATCCACACCAATGCCTAAACTGCCTCGTTCGATTTCCTTTACGATTCCTAGCCGTTCATCCGGGGATGGGTAAATGCGGATGGGTTAACTAATATCTAGCCATACCTAGCCATACCTAGCCATGTCTACTCAAACTTCTGTGTGCCCCCTCAGCGCCCCATATTCCGTTTCATTTGATCTAACTCCTCATCGGTTTCCCAGCGCTGAAACTGAGACTCCAACGGATCTACACCTGATCCAATGTTGTAGTTAGAATTCTGGTTCCAAGCTGATGTCTGCCACTGAGATTGAGTTTGGGCTTGAGCGCGGGCAGCTTCTGCAACTCTTGCTTTGGTATGCACTTCATTACGACGGGTTTGAATCTGACGCTGTAATGCTTTAGTCTGAGCAATTCTCTGTTTAACCCCTTCCATCTTGCCCCAGAGTTGATTACCTTGATGTAAAAGCGCGGCTTCTCGCTGTTGAGCGGCTTGGGCTAAATCAAGTCTGCCTTTCGATTGAGCCTTACTCACCCGTTCATGCCAACGCTGAATCTCTTGGGCAACTCCTAATATTTCGTCCTGGAGGCGCTTTTGCTGAAGTTGCAAATCAGCAATCAGTTTCAACGTGTCTTCTTCTTGCTCCCGTAACTGCTCTTCGAGTGCTTGTAACTCTAGATGGGGATTGTTGCGGAGAAATTCATCCAGACGATTTTCCAGAAAGCTATTGAGATCCTCAAATAAACCCACGTCAGACTCCTAATACCCGTGCGCCTCGCTAACATACTATCTCATCCTTTAAGTACAGACACAATCAAAGTTGACTTTTGAGGTGAGATTGGGGAACAGGGAACAGGAACAAGAGATCTAAATGAACTCGCAAGTCACTCTATCGGTAGGCATAAATTTGCAACTTGCCCATAAGTTTCACCCCTTGGGGAGATGATTTTCAGCCTTTAGACAACGATTCTGGCATAAGGACAGGAGAATCTGCCAGGAAACAGGCAGTTGTATTCCAGTCATCGTTAACACAACCGAAACAACGAGGAAGAAGATTATGGTTGAGAGTGTGGGACTAGTAATAGGACTCACGAGTTGGGCAGCTTGGATAGCACAGATACCGATAGAGCCACGACTCGATACCGTCGAAGATGCTGCACTCATCTTTGACGGACCCCAATTTTTTACCACATTAGTCGCTGGTGTAGTCTTAGCGTTTGCTTTCCAGATGCTATTAACGAATCTGGGTGTCGCGTTGGGAATTTCCTTTGCTGGAGGCGGAGACTCATCATCGTCTTCGTCTGATAAGAAGTCATCAGAGACTATGCAGGGGACGATTCGCAAGATTGGTATGGCATTAGGGTTAGGAACATTAATTAGCGTTACCCTAGCGTTATTTTTTGCCTGTCTATTTGCCGTAGAATTAAGCTTGCTGGAGAGTCCCGGCTTGGGTGCGATCGTCGGGTTGGTGATTTGGGCAACTTACTTTTCGTTACTGGTTTGGGTGAGTTCGACAACGGTTGGTTCTTTAATCGGCTCAGTAATTAGTACCGCTACCTCTGGTTTTCAAGCCCTTTTAGGCACCGCCACAGCCGCAATGGGGGGTAATGCAGTCAGAAAAGAAATGGTGCACACTGCAGAAGCAGCGGCGGCGGCGGTACGTCGAGAACTGGGTTCTGCCATTGACCCAGAGACGATTCGCGAGAACCTAGAAGATTATATGCAGTCTATACGACCTCCAGAACTGAATCTGCAAAAGATTCGGACGGAATTAGAAGATTTACTCAATGACCCAAATTTACAAGAGATTGCTGGTAGTGAAAGCCTGCGTGATATTAATCGGCAGACATTTATTGAATTAGTTAGCAGCCGCAGCGATTTAGCCCCACGGGATGTGAATCGGATTGTTGACCAACTCGAAAACGTCTGGAAGAAAACGGTGAATCGGCTGCCTTCTTCTCAAGATGCTATGGCAGAATTTAGGGAGTATCTTCAGTCTGCCACACCGGATCAGCTCGTTAGCGGTGAGTTTACCCAAAAGCTAGATGATTTGATAGCAGAACTCCGCAAGCGCCGCAAAGCCCAAAATCCAGGACCTCTGGCTCAGGCTGCATCCACAGGTTTCCATAGTCTGATTGGATTGGTGATGGGACGCACAGATCTGTCAGACTTTGATGTTGAGAAAATTGTTAGTCAGCTTAAAAGCGTCGGCAGCCAAGTCACTGAACAGGTTGATAAAGTTTCCGCTCAAATCAGTGGTGGTAGTAAGGATGAAGTTTACAGTACCGTGCGAGCAGATGTGGAAAATTACCTGCTCAATAAATATTCTTGGCAAATGCAGCAACCGACGCTGGAGCGGGAATTCCGAGATGTGCTATATGATCCAGAAGCTGACCCAGCAACCATGGTGCAGGAATTAGAGCAGCTAAATCGGTCAGATTTTGCTGATTTGTTGAGACAGCGGGGTGTTTTTACAGAAGAACGGATCAGAGAAATTTCTACCTGGTTGGATATTATTCGCTTAGAAGCATTATCTGTGGCGATCGCAGCCAGAGAACGCGGCGAGGCGATCGCACGGTTAGCCGCGATGGAGCAATATCTCCTCTCTACGCCGAAAGAAGCAATCACTCCTGAGAAAATTCAACTGAATATCAGGGATATTCTCGGTGATCCGGACGCCGATTACGAACACCTGAGCAATCGTCTGGCTCAGTTTGACCGTCGCTTATTTGAGCGGTTGGTCGAGAAACGCCAAGATTTAACGCCTATTGAACAGGAAGCCGTAATCGTTGAGCTGGAAAAAGCCCGCGATCGCGTGTTGGATGCAGCCAGAGAAACCCAAGAGGCGCTTAAGGCAAAAGTTGAAGCTCAGTGGCTGAAAGTTCAGTCTATATTGAGTAACACGGGTAAAGATCAACTGAATCCTCAAGCCATTGAACAGGAACTCAAATTACTCTTGGATGAACCCCAGGTGGGATGGCTACTGCTGCGTAAACGCGCCGAACGCTTTGACCGGGATACGTTGGTACAACTGTTAAGTCAGCGTCAAGATTTGAGTGAAACGCAAATTAACCAAGTTCTTGATCAGGTTGAGGGTACCTGGACTCGTGTTCGCCGCATCCCCCAAAAAATGGTGGATACAACTAAAGAGCAATACGATAAAACCATGTCGGCGATCGCTCAGTATCTGCGGAACACCGGGAAGCCAGAACTCAATCCAGACGGGATTCAGCGTGATTTAACCAGACTGCTGGATAATCCACAGCTTGGAGTCCGTTTAATCACAAATCGGTTAGCTTCAATGGATCGCGATACCCTAGTACAGTTACTCGCCCAACGGGATGATCTGAGTGAACAAGAGGTGAATCAGATCATTGATCAAGTTCTTTCCACCGTTCGCGGCGTAGTCAAAGCCCCCCGACGCTGGGCGCTACGGACTCAGGAAACTGTACAAGATTTTCAAGCCGCATTTGCTGATTATCTGCGTTCTACGGGCAAAGAGGAACTCAATCCTGAAGGAATTAAGCGGGATGTGCAACTGCTGCTGAATGAACCTGGAGCAGGGATGTCAAGTCTGCAAGAACGCCTGTCCCACTTTGATCGCTCGACGCTGGTGGCGCTGTTATCCCAACGGGAGGATATTTCAGAAGAAGATGTGAATCGAATTGTCGATCAAATTGTGAATGTGCGCGACCAAGTGATCACCCAAATCCGAACGGTGCAATATCGCATCCAGTCGGTTATTGATGGTATTTTTGAGCGCATTCGCAACTACTTCAATAATTTAGAGCGTCCTGAGCTGAATTATGATGGCATCAAGCGAGATATCCAGACGTTATTTGATGACCCAGAAGCTGGGTTTGATGCACTGCGCGATCGCTTGTCTCACTTTGATCGGGATACCCTAGTCGCTATTATCAGTTCCCGTGATGATATCTCCGAAGCCGATGCTAATCGGATGATTGACCAGATTGAGCAGGTTCGCACTCGTTTGCTACAACGGACAGAACGTATCCAACAACAAGCTCAAATGCGTCTAGAACAGATCAAGTATCAAGCACAACGCCAAGCCGAAGAAACTCGCAAAGCCGCTGCGATAGCTGCTTGGTGGCTGTTTGCTACGGCGCTGGTTTCGGCGTTGGCTTCCGCAGGTGCAGGGGCTTTAGGTGTTGCTTAAAGAGACGCGCCATGGCGCGTCTCTACGTCAGGGCGCGTCTCCAGGGATTCCCCTGTATCTCTGTTTCTTTCATTTTGTATCTATCTTTGGATAGAAAAGTAATTTATGACTATAGAATGAAGTCTATTTTTGCAGAAGTCGGTAATGTTAGCTGTAGAGTACGGAGAAAGTCAGGAACCCCACGCCTTTAGGCGGGGGCATCGAAATTGCCCATACCTGACCAGCCTAAGACCTACGTGGTCTACGTTATGCCCAAGAGTTAAAGTTCGTACCTACAAATGCGTAGCTAGTTTGTAGCTCTACAACTCCAGCATTAAAAAGGCTTACAGGGTTAAACCAGTGTGTTGGAGATAGTACCGAGGCATAACTTATGCGAAGCTAACATTACCCCGGAAACGGGATGGGCGTAAGCCCAATCAAGCAACCCTTATGCGTACAGATTAAAAGCACGAGTCTGTAATTGCCCAGACTTTCATGTGAACGCAATACATCGAACGTCAGCAAGTCAATCCAAGGCGGTAGGGGTTTCCATTCAAATATGCAGTCGTGTACACAAGGGAAATGGATACCAACAGCTTCTCAAAGGAAGTCCTGTCGGACTGCTGTTTATGTAAGAGGGCGAATTCCTCCCCATACATAAATGACAGGGGTTTCCATTCGCCCCCTTACCAACCCCAATTTCCGATGATAGTTATGAATATGATCAACTTATTAATGGTCATCACTGCCTTCGCGATCGCGATTCTTGTTCTGGCTAAGCCGAATCGCCTGTTCCGCTCAGCTATGATGCTGCTGGGTGTTGTCATCTTTACATTTAATAGTGCTTTTCCTGCCTTAGCCGCACCCCCTCAAGCTGCTGTTGATTCCGCTCAAAACTCCCAACAACAGCAACAAGAAAGGGAGAAGTTGACAACCTCTGCCGTGGGAAGTCAGTATCAAGGAATTGAATATGTTGAATCGAGCAAAGGTGGAAACGAACTGACTGATTCCCAGATTCAAGATAAGATTAAGTCCGATATTTCCGAGAACCTAGTCGCTGGCGTTGCTAGTGGTGCGGTTCGTCTCACCGGAACCGTTAAAGATCAAGCAACGGCTCGTAAGATCGTTGAGAAGGTTAAAGACATTCCTGGTGTTCATGAGATTACCTTCGATTTAGCCCTCGAAGAACTCCCTTCTTAATTAATCAGAAATTAATAAATATTCCGTCAATATCAAACGGAGTTTTTATTGCTTAAATTGGTCTTGTTATCTTCCACAAGACCAATTTTTTATTAGATATAGACAAGAGACGTTCCGCCGGAGGAGTCTCTACCAAATGATACCAAATCCGGGGAACGCTACCCCTGTTATAAACCAGTCCGCGCAGGCGGACGAAAGGCAAGTGTAGCAGCGATTTCAATCGCCTCCTCTTCCATGGGGTAATAAAGGCGGATTTAGTATGATGTGTCTCCCTGACATCAACATCAGAGGCATTTAAAATCCCAATAAAAGATAGGTTTCATTTTCTTGTTGAGTAACGGTTTGTCTCCAGCTCATTTCCGGGGAGACATCTTCAAATAGGATAAATAACTGATTATCAACATTCATGCTATAGATATCAATATACTCCGGTCGATTAGGATTATGGGAACGAGCTACACCTTCGAGCCTAAAATCTTCTGTTTTTCCTGCCAAAACAGCCAATAATATATCGTCTAAACCAATTAACTCTGGAAAACTAACACTCACCAGTTGTCCAACCGTTAACTTTTCGGGAAAATCACAAAAGTTCTTAACCTGCTCAGAAATCTCTCGAATCGTTAAATCTGGATTGAGGATTAAATACTCCATCTGACGCATTGCCACAAACCGTTCCAGAATAGGATTGAGGGTTGATGACGAAGTTTGAAGTTCAGAGAGCTCCTTCAGACGATACCCGAACCCATACACAGTTTCAATAATGTCACCGGCACCCGCTTGGTTAAGCTTGCGTCGTAATCCTTTAACATGTGCCTTAACCGTTTCCCGGTTTGGTGGCTCTCCGAGGGGCCAAAGTTTTTCGATAATATAATCTTGACTAAATATCCGGGTTGGAGATGACATCAACAAATATAAAAGACTGTATTCTTTGGGAGATAGACGCAAGGGCTGTCCCTGACAAGTCACTTCACAAGCACTAGGAGCTAATTCTAACTTTCCCCATTGCAAAGTTGGGGTGCTAGCCTCTCGGTTACGTCTGAGTAATGCCCGGATTCTAGCCGCTAACCCTTCAACGGGACAGGGTTTAATAATATAATCATCAGCGCCCGCATCTAACCCCGCCACCATATCTTGAGTCGCTACTGATGCACTTAATAAAACAATCGGACTGGTATTTCCGGCTTGTCTTAAACGGCGACAAAGGCTAATACTATTCAGATGAGGCAAATTAATATCAAGCAGAATCAGATCATAGTTATAGGCTAAAGCATTATCCAACCCTGTCTCACCGTCATCTGCTAGATCAACAACATAGTTTTGTTGAGTTAACCCTGCCATAATGGTTTTGGCTAAGGTTGGATTATCCTCAACAAATAAAAGTTTCATTGTCTTCCCCCTTTGAACAATAGATGATCCTGAATCTTCCCTTGATACCCCCCTAGTTCTGATGGAGGAAAATCCTCCCCTACCTGAACCTCAGCGTTTCCGACATCGTTTTGGATAATTTTTCAGGAGACACAGAGAGGGGGCATAGGCAGAAAATCTATCAACAGACAGAAGACATTCTGTCCACTGAGACTCCTATTCTGACTTACAGCAAAAGAGTATGGTAAAAAAAGCAAGGGATTGTAATAGATGTTAAACACAGATCCGGCTGATTCTATGTCATTGTCGATGAGTTCCCAAGAGCGTAACCTGCTCAAGCACCTGGTTGACTATTCCTCTATCCAGTCTCTGCCAGAAATTTGGTCGATTGCGGCGCAGCGATTTGGACAAATCATTGCCCTGAGAGATCCCCATGCCCAAACCGAGGTGATCCTAACGTATACCCAGTTGGTGCGCCAGATTCAACAATTCGCGGCGGGGTTACAAACCCTGTTCGATAATCCAGTAATCAAACAGGAACAAGACTCTTCGGATCTTCCTCCCCGTGTAGCATTAATTGCCGATAACAGCCCCCGTTGGCTGATTGCCGATCAGGGGATTATGACGGCTGGGGCGGCAAATGTGGTTCGCAGCGCCCAAGCTGATCCTGATGAACTGCGGTATATCTTAGAACACAGTGGCAGTATTGCTTTAGTTGTCGAAGATACTAAAACACTAACTAAACTCAGACCTTATTTTGACGATTTGCCGATTCAGTTTGTGATCCTACTCTCCGATGAAGAGCCACCTGCTGAAGACAAGCTCAAGGTGCTTAATTTCTCTGAGGTGATGAGTCTGGGGTCAAAAACAACCCTACAACCGATTCAGGCAACCCGTCAAACCCTCGCCACCTTAATGTACACCTCCGGCACCACAGGTAAACCCAAGGGGGTAATGTTAAGTCATGGAAACCTGCTGCATCAAGTCACCACCTTTGGTACCGTCCTTCAACCCAAAGGAGGCGATCGCATCTTGAGTATTTTACCGACTTGGCATGTCTACGAACGCACCGTAGAATACTTCCTCCTCTCCCAAGGCTGTACCCAAATTTACACCACCATTCGCCATGTCAAAGCCGATCTCAAAGCCTTTAAACCCATCTACATGATCGGTGTTCCTCGGCTGTGGGAATCCATTTATGAGGGGGTGCAAAAGCAATTTCGTGAGCAACCGCCGAACAAGCAAAAACTGGTGTCCACCTTACTCGATATCAGTCAGCGCTATATTAAGGCGCGGCGAATCGCTCAAGGGTTAGACTTGAACCAGCTTAATCCTGGTCCTTTAGAACGTATCAGCGCCAGCATCCAAGCCTCACTCCTGTTACCCGCCCATAAATTAGCCGACAAACTAATTTATCAAACTGTGCGGGCGGCAACCGGGGGTCAAATCAAAACCATTATCAGTGGTGGGGGTTCCCTGGCAATGCATTTAGAAAACTTCTTTGAAATTGCCGGGATTGAGATTCTGGTGGGGTATGGACTCACCGAAACCTCTCCTGTGACGAACGTTCGCCGGATGGAACGTAATCTGCGCCGTTCATCCGGATTACCCATGCCCGGAACCCAGATTCGGATTGTTGATCCAGAAAACCGGAAACCCTTACCTCCAGGCGAACGGGGGTTAGTTTTGGTTAAAGGACCCCAAGTAATGCAAGGTTACTATAAAAACCCAGAGGCGACAGCAAAAGCCATTGACTCCGAGGGATGGTTTGATACCGGAGATTTGGGATGGGTTACCCCCAACAATGATTTAGTATTAACGGGACGGGCAAAAGATACAATCGTATTGACCAACGGCGAAAATATCGAGCCGCAACCGATTGAAGATGCCTGTTTGCGAAGTCCTTATATTGAACAGATTATGCTAGTGGGTCAAGATCAGCGATCGCTCGGTGCGTTAATTGTGCCGAACCTAGAAGCCCTGCAACAGTGGGCAGCCGCTGAAAATGTTACCCTAAACTTGCCCAACTCCGATACAGAGGAGAACAGCGAGTCGTTCCGGACGACTATTGAACTCAAAAGTAAAGAGGTGCAGAACCTATTCCGGCAAGAATTGAACCGGGAAGTCAAAAATCGACCAGGTTATCGCCCTGATGATCGGATTGGTCAATTCGTGCTGATTTTAGAACCCTTTTCCATAGAAAATGGCATGATGACTCAAACAATGAAAATCCGGCGACCCGTTGTTACTCAACGATATCACGATATCATTAACGGGATGTTCGCCTGATTGATGGGAAATAGGGTGAAAGAGTCTGCTGGCAAGTTGCCTGTTGATCTTAATCCTCATGCCCCAAACTTTGGGTTATGCTATTACCCGGATTAACCCATATCCTTTTAATGTTTCAGACCTACCGAGAAAGAGCTATATGACTACAGAAGAATCTAAATCAAATCTACTCTTGAAGCGACCGGTTAATATTAAAGCCATTGTCACACCCCGTTGGAAGGAGGAGGTGCAACAACAACTTCAGGGACAAATTAACCAACTTGACTCTCAACTTCAACAGTTAGACATGCAGGGGCAACGGGCGATCGCGGAAATCCAAAAGCAAAGTGTGCAACCTCCAGGTCCTCAAGTCAAGCAGCAAATCGACAGTATTCAACTACAGGTCAATCAAAAGAAAAGTGAGCTACTAGAACAGAAAAACCAGCAACTCCAGCAACTTCAACAGGTACAGATGCTCGAACTTGACCAAGAAGTCAATCAAGGTCAGATTGAAAGCTTCTTCCGCGTCGAAGCCGGAGATAACCTAGTTCGCAAAATGCAGGTCGAAATTCTCCTGCGAGATGGCGTAGTCGAAGAAATTCGCGGCGATATCTAAAGCAGAGGGGCGGGTGCCAAGGGAATCGTGTTTCACTATATGATCATAACCTTTGTTCAAAACCCGCCCTGCCTGTAGAGACGTAGCATGCTACGTCTCTACATTGGGTATCTTGCTATCCTGAAGAGAGTTGCCCTACTATGGCTAATCTGCCCATTCAACGATGAGTGACCAACCGACCCGCATTTGTATTCTCGGTGGAGGCTTTGGGGGGCTTTATACTGCCCTGCGCTTAAGCCAACTCCCTTGGGACAAATTACAGCAGCCAGAAATTATACTCGTTGATCAAAGCGATCGCTTCGTATTTATGCCCCTGCTGTATGAACTCCTCACAGGTGAACTGCAAACCTGGGAAATTGCCCCACCTTTTGAAGAACTCCTGGCAAATACAGGGGTACGCTTTACCCAAGCCACGGTGATGGGTATTGATAGTGAGCAACAGCAGGTACAATTGCAGGATGGTGTAGAGTTTGCTTACGATCGCCTGGTCTTATCCTTAGGCGGAGTTACACCTGTGGAAAGCGTTCCCGGTGTCGCTGAACATGCTATTTCTTTCCGCGCGATCGCAGATGCTTATCGTCTAGAAGAACGGTTACGAATTCTGGAAGAATCCCACAGGGAAAAAATTCGTGTCGCGGTTGTGGGTGGTGGGTACAGTGGGGTAGAACTCGCCTGCAAACTCGCTGAACGCTTAGGAGAACGAGGGCGCCTCCGGTTAATTGAACAGGGTGAGATGATTCTGAAAACCTCTCCCGAATTCAACCGTGAAGCTGCACGGAAGGCTTTAAATGAGCGAGATGTGTGGATTGACCTAGAAACATCAGTAGACTCGATCAGCGCTGACACAATTTCTCTGCTATACAAAGGACAGGTGGATACCATTCCTGTAGATATCGTACTATGGGCAGTTGGCACCACAGTAGCGCCGTTGGTGCGATCGCTCCCCTTTAAACAAAACCACCGGGGTCAGCTGATGATCACCCCAACCCTGCAAGTAGTTGATCATCCAGAACTTTATGCTCTAGGGGATCTCGCCGATTGTCGAGACGCCACAGGTCAACAAGTCCCCAACACCGCTCAATCAGCCTTCCAGCAAGCCGATTACGCCGCTTGGAATATCTGGGCATCCCTGACTGGGCGTCCCTTACTTCCCTTCCGCTACCAGCATTTAGGCGAGATGATGACATTAGGGACAGACAACGCGACACTGACCGGGTTAGGATTAAAACTTGATGGGGTCTTCGCCCACGTAGCACGGCGTCTTGCCTATCTTTATCGTATGCCCACCCTAGACCATCAGCTCAAAGTTGGTTTAAATTGGATGGCACAACCTTTATTAAATCTGCTCAAAGATGAGGGTATGTAGGGGCGGGTTTATGAATTTTCGTTTCCCGGTTGACGATAATGTTTTTTCAAAACCCGCCCTGATTAAATGTTGTGTAGGGGCGGGTTTAACTACTATCGTTTTTTACCTCACAAAGGATGCAACTAAACCCGCCCTGACTATTTGACAAATGACAAATGACGAATGACAAATAACAAATGACCAATCCAAAAGTCATTTTACTAGATGCCGTCGGTACATTGTTTGGGGTGCGCGGGAGTGTGGGTCAGGTTTACAGCCGCGTAGCTCGTCAGTTTAACGTCAATGTACCACCAAAACTGGTTAACGATGCCTTTTTTCAAGCCTTTGCTGCGGCTGATCCCTTAGTTTTTCCAGACACAGAATCACAAGAGATTCCTCAGTGTGAATTTGAATGGTGGCGCGTGATTGCCCTTCGCACATTCCAAAAAGTCGGTGTTCTGGAACAGTTTGCCGACTTTACCGATTTTTTTGACCACCTTTACACCCACTTTGCCACAGCCGAACCGTGGTTTATTTATCCGGATGTGATCCCATCCCTGGAGGCGTGGCGGCGGGTTGGTATTCAACTGGGTGTTTTATCCAATTTTGATTCTCGCCTTTACTTAGTATTAAAAGCCCTGAATCTGGATGATTTTTTTAGTTCAATCACCATTTCCACAGAAGCGGGGGCGGCTAAACCTGATCCCAAAATTTTTACCCAGGCTTTACATAAACATGGATGTGAACCTTCACAAGCATGGCACATTGGTGATAGTTTGCGGGAGGATTATCAGGGGGCTAAAGCGGCGGGATTGAGAGCGATTTGGTTGGAGCGTTCCGAGGATATGGTTGAGATTTAATCGTCATTAGTAATTAGTCATTTGTCATTCATCATTTGTCAGGGCGGGTTTAGTCACATTTAGGTGACAAAAAATGTTAGTAGTCAAACCCGCCCCTACCAACCAGGTGTATATAGATCGCATAAAGTTTAACGTCATCCACAATGGCAATGACCGATTCTCGAATTATTACCTATAGTCCCGCTTACACCCTGGTGCCTACATACGAATGCTTTAACCGTTGTAGCTATTGTAACTTTCGCGCAAATCCGGGTCAAAGTCCATGGTTGACTTTAACAGAGGCTGGTGAGCGCTTAAAACAGCTTCAACCTCAGGGAATTTGTGAAATCCTCATCCTCAGTGGTGAGGTGCATCCCCACTCACCACGCCGTCAAGCTTGGTTCCAACGGATTTATGATCTATGTGAACTCGCTTTATCTATGGGATTTCTCCCCCATACTAATGTAGGACCGTTGCAGTTTGAGGAGATGCGATCGCTAAAATCGGTGAATGTTTCAATGGGGTTAATGCTGGAGGAGATAACACCTCAACTCCAGCAAACCGTTCACCGTCATGCTCCGAGTAAGATACCACAGGTGCGGCTACAACAACTGGTTTGGGCGGGGGAGTTGCAGATCCCGTTTACCACAGGCTTATTGTTGGGTATTGGTGAGACACCTGTTGACTGGTGGGAAACCTTAGATGCGATCGCGCAGCTTCATCATCAGTATGGTCACATCCAAGAAGTTATCTTACAACCCCACAGTCCCGGTCATCAACAAAATTGGCAAGCCCCCGCCTTTGATCCGCATCAGTTACCCCAAGTCATTGCTAAAGCACGTCAAATTTTACCCGCCGATATCACCCTGCAAATTCCGCCCAATTTAATCTCAGATGATCAATGGTTACTCGCTTGTTTAGCAGCAGGGGCGAGAGATTTGGGGGGAATTGGACCCAAAGACGAGGTAAATCCCGATTATCCCCATCCTCACATTCAGCGACTAAAAAATATCGTCGAACCAGCCGGATGGCATCTATCACCACGCTTACCCGTTTACCCGCAGTATAATAATTGGTTGTCCCCACGATTGCAACAAGCCGTTTTGAATATAAGATTTAATGACATCCAACGGGGAAGCGATGTCCTAATTGACAAATGACAAATGACAAATGACAAATGACGAATTTATGTCTGAACTTGAAACCGCCTTAGAATTTATCCGAAACGTTGAACGGGAAAACCCTGATAAATCAGCCTATCAAATTGCCAATATCCTGCGCGGCTATACCCGGAAAAACTATACAAGCCGATTATGGAGTACCGCAACAGGTTATCACCAAGAGTATATTGAAGGAGAATTTCAAGGAAAACTCAATGGGGATGTCTTGTTAAGTGGAGAAACCACAGACTTTGGTCACTTTCTCGCCTCCCTATCTGATCGGTGGGGATGGCGGGTTTTGTTTTTCATTTATCAGTGGGGATGGCGGGTTTTGTTTTTCATTTATCAGTGGGGATGGCGGGTTTTGTTTTTCATTTATCAGTGGGGAGCTGAATTTAGTCCCTAAACCCGCCCCTACAATTGATTCCCTAAATCCGCCCCTACAATTGATTCCCTAAACCCGCCCCTACAATTTGAGGATTTATTTTCGTTAACTTTTTAAAATAAAACTCTATAGGTTGCCCATAAAATTGCTAAACTACAACCATCTTAAAAGAATCTCAAATGGAATGGTTGAAAAATGACCTCAATGAAATGTCCTAAATGCCAAGGAAACCTAGAATCTGTCGTTTATGCCGATATTGAAGTAGACCGATGCACGGATTGCTATGGCATCTGGTTTGATTCTCAAGAGGCTCAAACTCTCAAAGAAATAGAGGGATCTGAAGCCATCGATACGGGTGATCCCCAAATCGGCAGTAAATTTAATGCCATCGAAGATATTAATTGCCCGAAATGCCAAACCCGAATGACCAAAATGGTTGACCTAAAACAGCACCATATTTGGTATGAAAAATGCCCGATCTGTTATGGTATCTGGTTTGATGCTGGGGAATTTAAGGATTATAAACAGGAGGATATTCAGGATATCTTCAAAGGCATCTTTACTGGGGAACGGCGCTGAACCGTAATTTGGAAAAATCGGAAGTCATCTGGGTGATCAAGATTAGCGAAGCATCAACTGAAATAGTCCGGTTCAGTACATTGACACAGCCGCTTTGAACCGAGCTGATGTGAGAGTCTCCTACACTCAATCAAAGATTAGAGTGTAGGCTTCCTTTGCTTTGTTATGGTATATACATATTTAGTTTAATTTGTCAATATTCTGATTGAATGATTTTAGAGACTTTTTTCTCTTGACAAACAGTCCTAATCACCTCATATAATATTGAGTCAGGCGAAATCCATTTTCGTCGCCCTCTTTTCACCCCACCCATTGGACGTCACGGCGTCACACTTGCCTCCTGTTTACCTAGGACATCAGTCAACAAACCGACTGCGAGCAAAGTGAAAGGTTGATATGGCGTTGTCATCCTCACGCCTTTTCCCGGTTTCTAGGAATACTTGACCGACGCTCTTGGTGAAGTTGACGGCAAAGGGGAAGTCAAACTGGATTCAGTCTTTTTTTTGTCAGTCTTTTTTTTGTCAGTATTGTTGTGCCAAAACACTCAATCTATCTATTGTCTCAAAACATGAGAATAGAATAAATTGATAATTACGCTCAAAATTCAAATGAACTTAAGTCATTATGGAATCATTTTTGGAATTCTTAAACAATATCAATATTGATATCTCTGGCATTCCTGTTGTCAAAACTGTGATTGTCATTCTCGTACTGACACTGATACAGGTATTTAGACGGCTGTTTATTTCAGTCGTCATTAAAACCATAGAGCGTTTTACTAGAAAAACCGACACTACCCTTGATGATGAGTTAATTGCGTTTCTGAAACCAGCATTAAGCTGGATAATTTCCCTGGCGGGGTTATGGATATCACAACTCATTTTGGCGGATGAATTGGGACCTAAACTGACTGAAACAATAGAGAAGACGCTCAACTTACTCTTGGTTTTTGTCATTGCCTACTTGGTTTACCGAGGCGCTTATCTTTTTGGCAATTTAATTGCTGCTGTAATGTTCCATTCGGAAAGCGATGTTGATGAGGTTCTTAAACCCTTAATCCCCAAGATTTTCCAAGCCGTCGCCATTATTCTACTCGCCATTAAAGTCAGTGAGATGCTGTTAGGGCAATCGGCGGCTGCAATAGCTGGTTTATTAGGCGGAGCCGGAATCACTTTAGGTTTACTGTTCAAAGACATTCTTTACGACTGGTTCTGCACCTTTATTATCTACTCCGATAACCTCTATCGAGAAGGGGATTGGGTAGGAATACAAGGAGTGAATGGTTTTGTCCAAATCATGCAGATTGGATTTAGAACCACAACACTGCATATCACGAATTGGGGTTCTATTGTGAAAATGCCTAATTCTAAAATGATTTCCGGAATTGTGGAGAATTGGTCACAAAATCCGGGTGATGAGTTGAAGTGGGGGCTTAACTTAACCCTAAAAATTGACGGGATTTCCGCTAAGCAAACCGAGAGAATTTGCCAGGGCATTCGAGAGATAATACCCACTATTAAGGGCGTGTCTCCATCGGGGTTGGCTCGGTTTACCCGCATTGAGCAGAATGCGCGGGTGATAGAAATTAGGGCTTTTGTTTATGATGATAATCTCTACTTTGATGCAGAAACCCAATTAAATCTAGCTATATTAGAACTTTTGGAGAAAGAAGGCATTGACTTCCTGTATATTGACCTAGAAACCCAACCGGAAAAGTTGAAAAGTTTCAAAGCAGCTAACAATTGAAAATAAAACCCATTATTGACTTTAAAGTGGATCATTTAATTTAAACACCGAAACAAAGTTTCCCTCAACGGTTGTTAAGGGTCAACACTTACCTATTTTCATTTGCCTATCTTTGATGATTCAAAATGGAACTATAATTTGTGTCATCCCAGATAAAATCAAAGATTATGAGGTGGGGCTTCTTGGCGATTAAGCTAAATGTCTTCCGACTTATCCACGCTACGGCTGGGAGAGGCATTATATAAAGCATCAAGCTGGGTGCGGGCGTCTTCAACCGTCATTGATTTCATCACCATCAGCGGCTCACTTGTCGGTTTACCTGCATCATCCAACAGTTCTGGATGGGGTACACCAGTGTGACGAAAGCCAGACGCAGAAAATGATTGTCTTCCCGCAGGGGAGTAGTGCCGTTGAGCATCTATACTCAAGTTCAGCAAGCTGCGAATCAAATTCCCGATCGCAAGAAATGCAATAACGGTAAAGGCAATTACATAGAGTAGGTGTAACATGGCATCATCCTCCAGACTAAACCGTTGATGTGTTAATAGATTATCTTAGATGGGTCAAGAATTACGTCTTTATCAGTAATCCGTTTAGCTTATCAAATCTCGGCAGAAATTTGATCACTCCCTCGACTCAATATTCACATTTTTGGAAACCTCCGACTCAGATTCTCCCGATTTCAATGAGCGCCAGCGCATCCCTACCTGCCAACATTCGTTGACTAATCGATGCCATGGCACTAATGTAGCGGGTTCAATCCCCACTTGACCATCCGTTGCTTGAAACAGTGTCACCGCCGCATTGACTTCCCGTTGAGCTGTTTTGACTCGATCGAGTAAATCCGTCTGCTGCTGTCGGCTTAAAAAGCTGATCTCCTCGGATTCGAGTAAAAAACGCGATCGCGAAAACCAATATCGAAAATCATCCAAGAGCGGTTGCAGTATTGACTTGAGCAGATCTTGCTCGTGAGGCTGAGACTGAGGCATGCATCTTAAGCGCTAATTCATCTGTAAACTTATCTTAACGCTAGTTACAATTCTTTACAATACACAAGCAACTGAGCAACCTGCATTGATTGAATAAGGTAGGTATCATGGAATGGAGCAAGGGAACCAGGGAAACCGGGCTAATTGGGTTCACTGTTAATCGTTTTGTTCACCCGATGAACCATGTAGCTGGCTCGGAGAGAAGCGAGTACCATGATCCATGATCCATGATCCATGTAGCTTGCTTCTGTTTGCCGGAATACGCTGGCATCCCCCATCTTTTCGTGGGATAAGCTTAAACCCGATTGCATAAGAACTGCTTTCAATCTCAACTCAATGGTACACTCACCCATGTCCAACGTAGAAGCCCCCCAAAAACCCGAAAAAATCCATTTGCCTCGGACTAGTCAATCCGAGAGCTTAAAAAAAATTCGCCACACCGCCTCCCACGTCATGGCGATGGCGGTGCAGAAGCTATTTCCGGGGACACAGGTGACCATTGGTCCGTGGATTGAGAATGGCTTTTATTACGACTTCGCTAAACCCGAACCCTTTACGGAGCAAGACCTAAAAGCCATCAAAAAAGAGATGGTCAAAATCCTCAAGCGCAAACTGCCCCTGATTCGGGAACAAGTCACTCGTGAGGAAGCCGAACGCCGGATCAAAGAACTTGGAGAACCCTACAAACTAGAAATCCTTCAGGATTTAGAAGACCCAATTACGATATACCATCTCGGAGACGCTTGGTGGGACTTGTGCGCTGGTCCCCATGTGGAAACAACCGCTGACATTAATCCCAAAGCAATTGACCTAGAAAGTGTCGCTGGGGCATACTGGCGCGGCGATGCGACCAAGGCACAACTCCAGCGAATTTACGGCACCGCCTGGGAGACGCCGGAACAACTAGCCGAATATAAGCGGCGCAAAGAAGAAGCCCTCAAGCGTGATCATCGCAAGCTGGGCAAAGAACTAGGACTGTTTATCTTATCCGACGCGGTAGGACCGGGATTGCCCTTGTGGACGCCCAAAGGTACCGTATTACGGAGTACCCTGGAAGACTTCCTCAAGCAGGAGCAAATTAAGCGCGGTTACCAACCGGTGGTTACACCTCATATTGGTCGCGTCGATTTGTTTAAAACCTCCGGACATTGGCAGAAATACAAAGAAGACTTGTTCCCGATGATGGGTGAGTCAGAAGCCGAGGGCTTTGTCCTGAAAGCGATGAACTGCCCGTTTCATGTGCAAATCTATAAGCATGAACTGCGTTCCTACCGAGATTTGCCTATGCGCCTAGCGGAGTTTGGCACGGTTTATCGGTATGAACAATCGGGAGAACTGGGCGGATTAACGCGAGTTCGGGGCTTTACCCAAGATGATGCTCATCTATTTGTCACCCCCGAACAACTGGATGATGAGTTCTTGCGGGTGGTTGATTTAACTCTATCGGTGTTTGGCACCCTAGGGTTGCAAGACTTTAAAGCCCGTTTAAGTTTCCGTGACCCCAGCCAAGACAAATATATTGGTTCAGATGAGGCGTGGAATAAGGCAGAGAACGCCATTCGTCGGGCAGTCGAAACCTTGGGAATGGCTAATTTTGAAGGCATTGGCGAAGCCGCGTTTTATGGTCCAAAGCTGGATTTCATATTCCATGACGCCCTCGATCGCGAATGGCAATTGGGGACGGTACAGGTGGACTATAACCTGCCAGAGCGATTTGATTTAGAGTATGTGGCAGAAGATGGGACGCGCCAGCGCCCTGTGATGATTCACCGTGCGCCCTTTGGCTCATTGGAGAGGCTGATTGGCATTGTGATTGAGGAGTATGGGGGAGACTTCCCCTTCTGGTTAGCTCCGGTGCAAGCACGACTGTTACCTGTGAGTGATGAGCAGTTACCCTTTGCCAAGGAAGTGGCACAGAAGATGCGCCTAGTGGGGGTTCGAGTCGAAGTCGATACCAGTGGCGATCGCTTACCGAAGATGATTCGCAATGGAGAAAAGGAAAAAATTCCGGTGATGGCGGTTGTCGGGGCGAAGGAGGTTGAGTCGAATAGTCTCAGTGTCCGGACTCGCACCGCTTTTAAGCCCTCCCAAGACTTAGGGGCGATTCCCGTGGCGCAGGTGTTAGAACGCATGGAGAGTGCGATCGCCAACCGCCAGAATTTTTAGGTTAAATCTCTCTATATATGATGTAGAGACGTAGCATGCTACGTCTCTACAAGGTTTGGATGTCTGGAAAAAACGGATGCCTAATCATGTTGCAATTGCTTAACCCTATTAATCGATAGAGGTTGATAGAGAGGACATAAGGCAACTTTTCGCTTTTCCAAAAGTTTAGCCACTTCATTTATAACAATATCCACCAAATCAGTATCACAGCTAGCTAAAAACTCTTCCGACGTTATTGTTCCTTGAAAAAACTCCTGGGTGCGTTGCCACATCTGGCAAATCCCCTCAAATCCGATGTACTGGACAACAAAGCTAGTCAAAGGAGAGGTTTTGAAATCGAATGAAATGCCTTGAGCGCGTCCCCCTACCAATAACTGCCACACTTCGCATTCCAGAACAGTTTTAGGTCGATAAGGATTAATCAGAGTGGGAAACGAATCGCCCAAACGACCGATTGAACTGTGTTCATCTCCAAAATCTCCCATCATAATGGTTAAGGGAACATCTGAACCTAAACGCAATGATAAGGCTTCTAAAATAGCATTAGCCACCAACTTACTGTCTAAATATAGCCGCGCCACTTCTAAATTACGGCGAGCTTGCTCTACTAAATGGAGATAAATTAAATCATTGGGTTCGCCTCGGAACTGTCTAAAAATAAGTTCGGCGTTAAGGAATTTCATAAAAACTGCCATTTTTTGGATAGCAACTCGATAATCCCGCACCGTATAGGAACCGGATTTGTTGAGATTATGATTAGTTTCGGGTAATAAATTCCAAGTATTGGATAAAAAAACAGCCGAGCTGGGATGAGCAAACCCACCAACATCGCGATTCGCAAGTCTTACTGAACGCTTCACGCTTTCTATGATTTCTGTATCCGTTAAGTTAAGATTAAATCGCTGATTTGTAAACTTCAAACACTGATATAATTCTTCGCTAGGACTTAACCCAAAATCGGATTGAGTGCGGAAGGGAATAGTCGCTTCGATACAAGCTATAACCTGCACAATCAATCCCGGCGTCAGTAAAGGCTCTAGTAGTTTAGCCGCAACAATCGCACTTAAAAACTCATTTTGTCCGGTAAATGGAAATAGTTCCTCTCCTGGAGTAACTTTAAACAGAGTGGCGACTATCTCAAAAAGGGTATCCTGTTCACCTGTATTTTCTTTTCGGACAAAAAACTTTCCTCTCTCCTCCTCAATAAAAGGAGCGAGATAGGGTGTCAGGTTAAACGGAATACATCCATCAACTTGCACGTAAATAATATCGTGAAACAAAGCCGCCAGGACTTCAATAGCGTCCGTCGATCCACCGACTTCTAGAATATGTTCTACGGAATGAAAATAGCGCCAGGGACCCATCATTGTTTGCACGATGATTCGGGCAATATGAGCAAGCTGAGTTTGGGGAACTTTAACGTCTAGCTTATGGGTTGCCCAGATGAGCTTATGCAAACATTTCTGATAATTCTTATCAAAATTCATAATCTGAACTTAACTCATGGGAATAATTTAAAAGCGTCATTATAACTCTATACAGCCTAAACAGCTATTGACCAGGAAAAGAGAGGGAAAACTGGCAAGCTTTTAGTTAATTGGGGAGGGTTTAGGGAGTACTGTTGATTCTTTTTCAAGAGCGATAGCTGAAAATTACGCCCTTACTTTGAGTTTTGATTTCACTCCCCTACTTCCCCCGTCCAATGATTTTCTATCTTTAAATCCAATTCGAGATGAGCGGCTTTCAATGAAATAGGGAGATTTTCGGATTGTCGTTGCCATGGCATGGTATTATAGTCTTTATTTCAAATTGTGAAGGTTTTTTTGCCGATTTTACCTCAGCCAGATGTTTGATTGTATCTGCGCCAATTTGCGGAATCTCTCACAAGAGAATTCTGAATCGGTTAAGTCTAATGAGTAATCAGCAAAAGGCAAACCACCAAGCTCGATAGTCCGAATTTTTCTGGGTAATGGCTTAGATCGCCAGTCAGCCAGACTTACCGCGCTCAAGCTACTCCTGAAAAATGCCCGATTCTGGCTAGCGATCGCTGAGCACGTTATCTCTTTCCCAATTGGCTGTTTGTGAGCGATGATCATACTATCTTAACCTAAATCCGCTGATGCGGACTATCTGAAGATACTATGAGCAATCGCCCTCCCTTGAATGCATCTGCCCCAGCCTCTATCCTTTGGCAAGCCCAGCAGGAACTGTTAGCGCCTCGTCAGTTCTATCGTCTGTGCCAACAAGCGCGTCAGCAATCCGATCAGACACAGACACGATTATACTTCTATGCTCCTGATTCAACGTTCATTGACTTAAAAAACAGAATTGGAGCGCGGGAAATCAGACGATTTCTCGACTATTTAGCCCAATATGTACGGGGGACTGTGCAAGAGGGCGATCGCTCTATATTCTACCTCAAACGAGGCAGGCTCCGGCTAAAACACAAAACTCAGACAATAATATTAATTAGAAAAGTAGGGGAGTATTCCCCACATACCCTATTTAAGCAAGCCATGAAAATTGAACTAAAAATAGCTGGGGCGGGGATGATTGGTCGGGTCGCTCGTCTTAGGATCAATGGCAAAGATTTTGCCTTTAAAGCATTTTTTGATCCCGACTTTGTGTGGCAGCACGGACCTTGGGCAGAAATTCCCATCGGTATTCGCTTAAAATATTGTCAAGTGACTAAAGATATGCCGGAATTTTTGTTTTCTGGTCTGGATTGGGCAATATGGGAATGGATTTATCCCCACACTCATCCCCAATCCCGAAAACAGGGCATTACATACCAGCAGTTTGCTCAAAAGGAAGGACTCACGACACTGAATCCCTTAAATCGAAATAACTATAATCCCCATAATATACGCCTTGATCCCGGAGGAATTCAAAAAAACTATTGGGGAAGGCGATTTCAAGATTTTTTCCGCAGCCTTCTGTTTTATGCTCGGAAAGTTCGCACACAAGGATGGAAGTCCCTGACTCCATACCTGAAACCGGAAAAACTCCGCTATTTAGGGCTGCGGTTGGTTTCACTCAGGAGAACTGGGGGGAGTTCAAGGGCCGTATCGTCGATACCAGATTGGCACACCGTATTGACGAAGAAAAGAAACGTAAAACACCCTGAACTATGATAAGCTGAGCAATCATTTTTTAACAGAAATTCGCGATTGACCTGCTCTAAAACTTAGAGTAAGATTATTTATTTGAGCAAGGATTGAGAGTAAGCAACCCCGGTCTAAAGACACGGAGCAAAAGCCAAATAAGTTGAAGCTGTGCTTACCAGCCTAAGTCTTCACTGACTACGTTATCGGCAAGTGTTCAAGACCTACCAGTAGATGCTCCCGCTAGTCTACTGCTCTAGAACCGAAAAGTTAAACAGTTTTAAGGTCACTGAAACAGTGCTTTTTGGATAGTTACCGACCGATAACATTGGCGAAGCTAACTTTACCCCGGAAACGGGAGACTGAGGCAACCATACCTCATTGGAGGGGCAACCATACCCCTCCGCCCCAAAAAGGGGTAGGCGGTTGAAACCGCTACCGAGTTTTCCTCCCCGGTTTGAAGCTTGCCCGATAAGCGAAACGAAGGGACACGGGGTTTCCCACAACGGAGGAGTCCTAATGATTGACCGCTAGCCGCAATGCTATCTCCGACTAAAAATCCGGCATCTAGCAAGGACATTCTTTATGCAGCCAGAACAGCTACAGCAAATAAAAGGCTACTATCTTGAGGCTGCTGAAGCACACCTGCAACTCATCGAGCAGCATTTGCAGCATCTGCGAAGCACGCTTAAAAACCCAGACCAAGTGAATGAACTGTGCCAAGCGGCTCGTTGTGGTATCGTAGGGGGGGCGAACCTACTGCCGATTAGTCAGCTTCATATTCAAGGCATTCATCAAATCGGTTTATGTTTGGTGGACTGTGTTAATTTGATTCAGCAGCAGGGTTTACTCCAGGTTGACCAAAGGCTGCAAGATTTGTTAATGCAGGTGTTTTATGCCTTGAAAAAATTAATTGAGGCGATGAATGAACCCTCTAGCTTAACGGATGAGCAGGTGACGCAAATTATGTCAAAAACCGAGTCGAAGCGGGAACAACTCAAGGCTCACCTCAAAGGGTTAATTCAGCGATCGCGCCACAAGTCGTCTGCAAAGGGGGAAGCCGCGTCAACACAGGAGACTGACACACCTTCCCTTGATGACTTACAATCCTTAATCGATGAACTCTTGCAGGATAGGTAAGTTGGTCAGTCGAAATCAATTTAACGATAATAAATTGTGGAAACGTCCCTCAACCCCTGACCAATGATAAAGGATAAAGGACAAATGAGGATGGGATCATTTTTTGTAATAGATTCGTAAATGCCCTTCCACTACAAGATTATCCAGTGCTATGATTGTCTGTTGAAGCCTAAACCATTATCTCTTCATTTGGGAATGCATCTTAATTTTTAAGCGAGCCAAACGCAGCATAAGAGGCGCGATGGAAACAGTAGGCGTGTTAATCTCAGGTTGCATTTTACACTTGTCCGGTTACAACTCTAGTCGGTAACCATTCAGAGGCGCAAGCCAAACGGCTGAGTTGAAAACTGATGCTGCGATCGCGTAGTCCTACATTTTGACCAGGAGGCTAAGGTTTCACTTGTCCCGACTTTTCTGATAGGAATCAGCCAACATGAGTACAGTTTTACTAGTTGAAGACAACGCCAGTCAGATGGATCTGATCGAGAACTACCTGCGCCAAGGGGGTCACACTGTTATCCGAGTGTCTAAGCCAAAAGAGGCGGTGACTCACGCAACGAACAAACAACCCGATGTGATTATTACAGATGTTGTCATGCCAGGAATGAGTGGTTTTGAGTTGTGTCGAAAACTTAAAGGTCATCCGGCTACAGCTAATATTCCTATTATAATTTGTTCCTCTAAGAACCAAGAAATTGACCGTCTTTGGGGTATGAAACAGGGGGCTAAAGCTTATTTGACGAAGCCTTTTTCTCAAGAGCAACTCAATCGTGCGGTTAAATTGGCAATGGCATAATTTTATTTCTGGTGTAAGGGTAAACCGGGTGCATCCCATTTTTAGGGAATAGGGAACAGGGATTGATTTTTTTTACTCACTTAACCCAATTTATGTTCAGGTACTTATCGGTAGGGCAGCTAGGTCACCGAGAAACCTGAAAATATTGTAAAATTGAATTAGAGTTATTATTTAATAATGCTGATTACCATGTTTAAAAGCAAGTTGCATCGGGTAAAAGTAACCGATGCCTGCTTGTACTATGATGGCTCAATTACCATTGATGAAGAACTCCTGAAAGCGGCAAATATTTTGCCCTACGAAAAAGTACAGGTTGTCAATGTTAATAATGGTTCCCGTCTGGAAACCTACACCATTCCTGGCGAATGGGGAAGTCGTGTCATCTGCTTGAATGGTCCGGCGGCTCGTCTGAATGCTGTCGGAGACAACGTGATTGTGATTGCTTACGCTCAGATGACACCGGAAGAAGCACTTTTACATCATCCCAAAGTCGTCAAAGTGGATGAATTCAACAATCCCTTGTAGGTTTTTTAACCACACCTGGGTATTATGGGTATTATGACAGATTGAGTATTATGACAGATAAAGATTCGGAATCAGTCAAAGTATGGTGCAATGAAATCACAGCCGCCTATACCTTAGAACAACGAAAACACTGGTACAGTGAGGTTGCCAATATCTATCATCAAGCCCGACCCCGCTATCCTAAAACCTTAATCCATCGCGCTGTTGAGTTAGCTCGACTTCCCGATCAAGCTACCATTCTAGAAATAGGATGTGGTCCAGGAATTGCCACTGTAGAATTTGCTGAATTAGGCTTCTCCATGGTTTGTCTTGAGCCAAGCCAAGAAGCGTGCAAACTTGCCAAAAGCAACTGTTCAGCCTATTCCAATGTGGAGATTATCAATACAACCTTTGAAGAATGGCAGCTAGAGCCTGGGCGATTCAACGCTATTCTTGCCGCGACTTCCATGCACTGGGTTTCACCCGAAATTAGGGTGCAAAAATCTGCTGAGGCTTTGCAAGAGAATGGGTCTATAATTATGTTGTGGAATACACCGCCGCACCCCAATGATGAAATTTGTCATCAATTAGATGAAGTTTATCAAACTCAAGCGCCATCTATTCCCAAATTTGCCAGATATGGATCTATAGAAACCCATCAAGCCAACCTAAAAGAAATTGAACAAGATTTTATCAACTCAGGTTTATTCCCGAATTTCTTGTCAGAACAGTTAGTTTGTGATACGACTCATAGCATTGATGAGTATTTGACACTTTTGAGTACAATATCACCCTACATAAAGTTAGATTCGCTGCAACGAACCTCCTTATTTTCCGGTATGAGAGAAGTGTTAGAGAGAACCTGTACAGGAAAGCTAAAAACCTCCTATCTTTCAGCTTTGCAAGTTACCCATGTCAATCACGGGTAAAAAAGAACGTGGGAGAAAGTTGAAACAGGATGATCAGCCAGATGATTTTAGCTAAAAGAGTAACGATGACAATTTTTGCTAACTACACCCTTGCATTGACCGACTCCCATTTGGCATAGTAGCTCCACAAAAGTTGGTAAGATAAACATTGGCGGTTTTAATCTTGGCTTGGCGTAAATTAGCGTTGACTAAGTTGGTACTAATTAACGAAGCATTACTTAAATCGACGCCTTTAAGGTTCGCACTGTTGAAGTTTGCCCCATTCAAATTAGCGCCATTTAGAGAGGCTCCACTCAAATCTGCTTCTGCTAAATTGGCATTACTCAGATTCGCACCATCTAATATAGCCTCCTTGAGGTTAGCACCTTTTAAGTTGGCACCCTTGAGATCGACATTACTCAAGTCACAGCCAGGGCAATCTCTCGCTTTGGCTATCTTTGCTGGAACTTCAGAGTTTGTCTGTTCGACTGTCACTCCAGTACAAGCAGGTGTACTGAAAACTAATAGGGAAATAATTATGTTTAGGGGTTTCATATCACTTAAGCTTTTTAAAGTTCTACCACTTAAAATTTGGTCTGGGCGGGTTGAGTTGCATCTGTGGTTTATTAAATTCTAAGTTAAAATAGGAAGTTATGCATTTAAACGATAAGAACATCGAAACATTTTGAATTGGCGTAGGGGTTTGGTCTCCAAACCCTCTTGGTCTCCAAACCCTCCAAACCCCCCAACCCCGATTTCCCAACCCCGATTTCCCAACCCCGATTTCCCAACCCCGATTTCCCAACCCCGGATTTCCCCACCCCGCCGTAGGGATTTATATAAGGATTTGGAGACCAAATCCCTACAGAATGATTACCATTTTGATGGGTTGTTTGGATGTAATTGATCATTTCCCCAACGCAATGGATTGTCAATTATATATTGCCTCAAAATGTTGAGCGTTTTTTCATTACGGATAATATGCTCATAATAGTTTCGTTGCCAAAATCTAGCTCCGATTGAATCTCGTTTTTGATTGATTAATTTAGTTGTTTGATATTTGAAATAAGCGATGATTTTGCCGAGTTGTGTTTTTTGCACAAAAAATGGATTGGGGGGTTTGGAGACCAAACCCGTACAGGCATTCGGGGAATTGGGGGGATTCGGGGAATTGGAGAAATTGGGAGGATTGGGGGGTTTGGAGACCAAACCCGTACAGATGATGATGCCGTGAAAATGATTGGGCATGATAACGGCAGCATCAATTTCTAGGTTGTCAAAATGATCGGGTAGATGGTTCCAAACATGATAAGTGATTTCGCCATATTCATTGAGTTGCAGCCTTTGATTCATGATCGTGCCAAGTAAACATTCACGGTTTTGAACACAGATTGTTACAAAATAAGCACCCGCCTGATTATAGTCATAGGATTTCAGGCGAATTGAACGTCGATGATGAATTTGAGGATTATATTGTTTAACCATTTCATTTTCCCTTACCGACCCACCAATTTATCCCGCAGATGTTTAATTTTATCGCGATACTTGGCAGCCTCCTCAAATTCTAAATTCTTCGCCGCATCCTTCATCTGGGCTTCCAGTTGACTAATTAACTCAGGAATCTGTTCGAGGGGTAAATCCTCTACCTGTTCAGAAACCTTTATTAACTGTTGATGATTCAACCGCCGCGATACATCCAAGAATGCCAAAATTGCATTACTGGATTTTTTGACAATCGGTTGCGGAGTAATTCCATGCATCCGGTTATATGCTAATTGAATTCCCCGACGCCGTTCTGTCTCATCAATGGCTTTTGCCATGCTATCGGTGAGATTATCAGCATAGAGAATGGCTTGTCCCCGAACATGACGCGCCGCTCGACCAATGGTTTGAATTAGGGATCGTGCAGCCCGCAGGAATCCTTCTTTATCGGCGTCTAAAATAGCCACCAAAGATACTTCTGGTAAATCTAACCCCTCGCGCAACAAATTCACACCAATAAGTACATCAAAAGCGCCCTCCCGCAATGATTGCAAAATTTCAATCCGTTCAATTGAATTAATTTCCGAATGTAAGTAGCGCACGCGAATGCCGCGTTCCTGTAAATATTCAGTTAAATCTTCCGCCATGCGCTTGGTTAAGGTGGTTATAAGTACCCGTTCTTTTTTGAATGCCCGTTCCTGAATTTCCGCGAATAAGTCATCCACTTGACCTTCGGTGGGACGGACAAATATTTCTGGGTCAACAACCCCCGTGGGACGAATTACTTGTTCCACCACTTGTTCTTGGGACTGTTCAATTTCCCAATCTCCAGGAGTAGCGGAAACAAAGATACATTGGTTAACTTTTGTCGAAAATTCTTCTGCCTTCAGGGGACGATTATCCGCCGCACTGGGTAAGCGAAACCCATGGTCAATTAATACCCGTTTCCGGGCTTGGTCGCCGTTGTACATCCCCCGAATTTGGGGTACGGTGACATGGGATTCATCCACGACTAATAACCAATCTTTGGGGAAGTAATCAATTAAACATTCTGGGGGTTCTCCCGCCCTACGTCCGGCGAGGTGACGGGAATAGTTTTCTACACCATTACAATATCCGACTTCGCGCAAGAGTTCTAGATCATAGCGGGTGCGCTGTTCTAATCGTTGCGCTTCGAGTAATTTGCCAGCCTGTTGTAACTGGGTGACTTGTTCTTGGAGTTCCGTTTCAATGGCGTTACAGGCTTCTTCTAATCGTTCATCTGGGGTAACAAAGTGACGGGCGGGGTAGATATTGAGGGCGTCGAGACTTTGGATAATTCCACCTGTCACGGGGTCAACATAGCGGATAGCATCAATCTCATCACCAAAGAATTCGACGCGAATAATTCGGTCTTCATAAGCTGGACCAATTTCGAGTACATCTCCCTTGACTCGGAACCGTCCCCGCCCCATTTCTATATCATTGCGGGAATATTGTACGGAGGCTAAATCGCGCAGGAGTTGACGCTGATTTAATTCTGTACCCACTCGCAGGGGAATCGCGGCTTTGAGGTATTCTGAGGGTATGCCCAAGCCATAGATACAGCTAATCGAGGCTACCACAATCACATCTCGCCTTTCAAAGAGCGATCGCGTGGCGGAGTGGCGCAGCATATCGATTTCATCGTTAATCGCGGCGCTTTTCTCGATATAGGTATCACTGACGGGAATATAGGCTTCCGGTTGGTAGTAGTCGTAGTAGGAGACAAAATACTCCACCGCATTCTGGGGAAAGAAGTCCCGCAACTCGTTACAGAGTTGGGCGGCTAAGGTTTTATTGTGCGCCAGTACCAGAGTGGGTTTGCCCGTATGTTCGATGACTTTGGCTACGGTGTAGGTTTTACCCGTTCCCGTCGCACCGAGGAGGGTTTGGAAACGATGACCCGCTGTCAGAGAAGTTGTTAGGCGGGAAATGGCTTGGGGTTGGTCGCCCTTGGCTTCAAAGGGGGCTTGCAGATCAAAGGGTATCATTTGTCATTTGTCCTTTGTCATTTGTCCTTTGTCAGGAAACAGGAAATTCATCATTCATCGTGCCTGCTTTGGTTTAGGGTAAAAGGAATAACGATTAACTCTTACAATGAACCGACTGCAAAAAGCCATTACAATTTTCTGCATAACTGCCACGGTGAATGCCTGGGGTATCATTCCCTCTTTCTGCGACAACGGGACACTATTTAGTATAGCTACTGCTCAGACGGGACAAGATGGGGAACCGGGAGTTCGGGTCAAGCCTCTATCTAGAGAGGTTCAAGTTTCTCCGTCAGAATCAGCTGTCCCCAATCAACTCACTCAGTCGAATCCGACACCGGGAATGAGCCGTCCATTGACGGATGAACTTGATGTCAGTCTTTTAGCTAAAACGGTTGCTAATTTTATTCAAGCCGAACGCTATCAAACTGATTCCGAAATGCAATTCAGTTTTGAGGCGCAGGGTTTTACCGGTCAATTTTCGGTGTTGGTTAAAACAATTGCCCAATCTCCTCAGCAGTTTCGCACCGAAATTTCTACACCTGAGTCAGGTGGATTTGCCCAACCGACTTATATTCTGGTTTCTGATGGTGATCAGGTATGGATTTATAAGCCGGAATTAAAGCAATACACAGTTATGGATTATGAACGCTTTAATCAGTCGAATGATAGCTTTTTTATTGGCTTTTCTTCGATGTTATTTCTAGAAATGTCTGCTCCTTTTAGGCAAGCTTTTGCTGACGGTGTAGTGACGGCAGAGGGAGTCATTGATCAGCTTGAATCGGTTTTTAAGGCGGAAGATGATATGCCATTGCAGGGTAATATCCTAAATTTAGAGGGACAAGACTACTATTCCTATCGCTATAAGGATCGCCAAGCCGGATTTACGTTCACATTTTTGGTGGAACCGAATACAGCCGAAGTTGATCAGCTTCAAATTAGTGGGAAAGCTGACGGAATGGATATCAAGATGACCGAAAACATTATTCGCCGTGTGCCATCTCCTATTGTTGCTACTGATACCTTTACCTTTTATCCGCCCGCCGGGGTGACTCAGGTGGAGTCTATGGAAATTGACATTTTTTAGAAAATAGCTGAGGATTAATAATAGCTTGAATTTGACTTGTTTGATTCAAATTGTAGTGCATTACCATTTAACTGGAGATGAACTTGATTAATAGACCCCTAAGAATTATCGCGATCGCGTTTTTTTCGACGCTGCTGATGTTCGTGTACGGCTGTCAGCCAACAAACAATGTGACTGAGGAACCTGTGACAGAACCCCAAGAAGAAGTCGCGGAACAACAAGCTAGCATCGCCACAGCCGTCATCAACAGCACAACTGATCCCTCAGAAGTCTTGGGAGAGGCTGAGTTTACCAACACTGCGGATGGTATGTTGATTGAAGTGACGATGACAAATGCTCCATCGGGAGAACGTGCTTTCCACATCCATGAATCGGGTAGTTGTGCGGATCAAGGGAATGCGGCTGGCGGTCATTTTAATCCAGATGATGTGAAACATGGATTAATTACCGAAGATGGGTTTGAGAATGCTCATGCGGGAGATTTAGGCAATATTACGATGGCTGAAGATGGTACTGGTACAAAAAGTATGACGGTTGAGAGACTCACGTTTACTGAAGGGAAATATGCTATTGGGAATCGGGCGGTGATTCTTCATGAAAAGTCCGATGATTTCGGTCAACCTACGGGTAATGCTGGTGGGCGAGTTGGCTGTGGAATTATTGAAGTGACTGATTCGTAGGAGTCGGACAAAATCAAATCGGATGGCTTCCCCCTTAAAAAGGGGGACGGGAGGGGGATAGATAAGGGGGACGGGAGGATATCAATCGGTGACAACCGACTTAAGCCGTAAGCCTTGCCAGATAGGGCGCAAGCCTTGCCAGATAGGGCGTAAGCCTTGCCAGATAGGGCGTAAGCCTTGCCAGATAGGGCGCAAGCCTTGCCAGATAGGGCGCAAGCCTTGCCAGATAGGGCGCAAGCCTTGCGCCCCTACGTAGACAAAAATAAAGGTTGTGACGACAATTAAAGGTTCATTTAGTTCTAGATGGGGAAGATTGGGAAAGCGAATATGACTAATCCTAAAAGAGGGGTAATCAGGAACTTAGTAATAGTAAGGATTATCTGGTTCAGGGACTTTTTCCACCTCACTCGCGTCAATCACCAATTGCCGTTTATCTTGTAATGTTTCCGTAATCATTTTACCTTTCACTTGTATCCAGGTATCCGGTTTATAAGCCTGACGATTTCCCGGAAGTTTCACGGGTAAACTGACTGGATAAGCATCCGCAGCACAGCAGGTAATCACAAAGCGAGTGACTAATAAATAGTTCGAGGATAGGTTTTTAGGATAAACTACAAACCCTTTAACATTAACCGCTTGACCCGCATATTCATCAGGTTCCGGATAAACACTCAAGGTGCGAATCCATTCAATCAGCGATCGCGCTTCGGGTTTGCTAGCGCTGCGAAAGGATTGGGGCTGGGTGCGGGTGGCGGTTAAGGAGTCCATGACACCTCGTTGAATAGCCGTCTGGCTGGTAAAGACTTTGGGTTCCACCAATAGTCCTAAAATCGCCGTGGCTAACAACAATCCTGTACTCCAACCCGGTGGAAACCAGCTAATATGTTGCATCATCGGCATAGTTTTGGGATTTCGGGGTGGTAATTGACCGATGACTTGAATGGCTTTTAACACCGCCAGCACTAGCAACAGTATCCCGGTTCCCAGAACTAAGGCAAAGTAGTTCGGGTGAATGAGTAAATTTAACTCGCCACTGACCCAGTATTGAATCAATAAAATCCCCCAAATGCCTAGGGTGATAATATCGAGTATGGGTAGCCAAATATTTTGTCTTTTTATCATTGGTCATTCGTCATTTGTTATTGGTCATTTGTCATTTGTCATTTGTCATTTGTCATTTGTCAAATAATTCTCTCGTTCAAAATTTAGTCGGGGCGGGTTTAGTCACATCTGGGTTAGGTGAGAAACGATAGTAGTGAAACCCGCCCCTACACATTGAAAACTCACAACTTTATAACTAGCTTAAATGTAAGTTAACCATTAAGGTGAGCAAAAAGGTTAATTGGGCGGCGAGGGCAAATAAGTAAAAAATTGCCCTAGCTTTAAAGACGGAGAACATTAAACCAATTGCCTTGATGTCTATCATTGGACCGAATACCAAAAAGGCTAATAATGAACCACTGGTAAAGGTGGAAGCAAAGGCGAGGGCGAAGAAGGAGTCAACGGTTGAACAAATTGAAACGACGGCGGCTAATACCATCATCGCCAGAATTGAGGTGAGTGGACCTGAACCCAAACTGAGGATGATTTCACGGGGAACGGCGACTTGAATCGTCGCCGCGATCGCACTCCCAATTATTAGCACCGCGCCTAATTCCCGTAACTCTTGCACGGTATTGTCTAAGAACAAACGCCAGCGATCGGACCAAGGCTTACGGGGGGGGGTAGCGGCGAGTGAGGCTTGGAGAACTGTCGCATCCATCCGCAGAGGGGTTCCCGGTTGACCTAATAAAAATGTACCTGATTGCAGGAGGGCGGGTTGGGGTTCATTTTGCACAGAAGGTTTGACTTTGCGTTCTTTGGGAAGCACCATGGAACGGGTGATAGTCTGTTGCAACAGGGGGCGCATATCTTTCTGAACGCTGAAGACGCAACCGATAACTATGGCAATACCCAGGGAAAACAAGACCCGTAAGACCACAATTTCCGGCTGATCTCGAAATGCTACCCAGGTTGACCAAATTACAATCGGGTTAATCGTGGGGGCGGCTAGCAGAAACCCGATTGACACCGATACAGGTGCCCCTTGTAGCAGCAACCGCCGTGACACAGGAACATTCCCACATTCACACACCGGGAAGAAAAAACCCGCACAACTCCCCACAACCGCCCCGAGGAAGGGGTTCTTCGGTAAGGAAGCAATCAGCCGTCCCTCATCGACGAACAACAGCAGCAAGCCGGAAAATAAGACGCCAATGAGTAAAAATGGGATGGCTTCGACCAGCAAACTCAAGAAAAGGGTAAAGGCGTTGTTTAACTGACTCATGCATTTCGCGATCGAGGGTCTTTTTACACGTAAGCGCTATTGTATCAGATAGTTTACAGCGAGTGAGGGAAGTGGGGATCAAGGGATAATTAATACCATTCACGGTGTCATAAATCAAATCAGGACTTACACAAATTTACTGTTGACCCCCTATATGGCTTACTTTTCACGGGAAGCCTCGAAACCGGCGAAAGTCGGGGCGGGTTTAGTCACATCTAGGTGCAACCGAAAAGATAGTAGTAAAACCCGCCCCTACAAACGTGCTTGATTCCCTCGAAGGTTGTGAAGAGTCACGCACCATGTCCGACTAGCGACGTGAAGGATCAATGTCGTGAACAGTCAAGAAAAATATCCTCAGCTGGAGACGATTTATTGGTTGTTTTCATCTTGTTATTTTCTAGCTAATCTATTGATAGTCTAAAAAATTGCTTGTCACACCCAATCCGGGTTTATCGCAAAAGGCAGAAGGCTCCAGGGCAAAAAGGGGATTACTTCGGTTGGCAAGTTGCTAATCTTTCAGTGGGCTGATGCAAATCAGCATTTGACGGCACAATAATCAAAGATGGCGAAATGGGGAATAACTGCTGTGCAACCGACAAAGCGACGCGAACAAATTGAACAAATCGTAGTTACCGCTGAGCAGATGCGCGAGATTGAAGGGCGTATCTTTGATGCGGGAATGCCTGTCGCCGCATTGATGGAAAAGGTGGCGGGGTTGATTACGAGGCGGATTCAAACCCTTTATCCCTATCCGCAAACACGGCGAGTGGGTGTGTTAGTGGGTCCAGGACATAATGGCGGTGATGCTTTGGTGGTGGCGCGGGAGTTACATTGTCAGGGCTATGAGGTGCTGATTTATCGTCCGATTAATAAGCTCAAGGAATTAACCTGCCAACATGCTCGATATGCTCAGAGTTTGGGGATTCCCTTTTATGAGCAGATTCAGCCGTTGCTGGATTGTGATGTAATTATTGATGGATTGTTTGGATTTGGGCAAACGCGATCGCTGGAAGGAAATCTGGCGGATACGGTTAAGCAATTGAATCAACTATCCCTACCCATCCTTAGTATCGATTTACCCTCTGGGATTCACACGGATACAGGAGAAGTCTTGGGTACAGCGATTCGGGCAACTCGCACGTTCTGCTTGGGGTTATGGAAGCAGGCATTTTTACAAGATCAAGGATTGGATTCTCTGGGTGAGGCGGAGTTAATTGATTTTGGTATTCCCTTGGCGGATATTTGGGCAGTTTTGGGTCAATCACCGGGACTAATGCGGGTGACTCCCTCCATGGTGCGGGATTGTCTACCTCTACAACGTCCAGCCGCTACTTATAAGTATAAAGAAGGGCATCTGCTATTGGTTTGTGGCTCAACCCAATATTCTGGCGGCGCGATTTTAACCGCACTGGGGGCGCGGGCGTCTGGGGTAGGGATGCTGTCTGTGGCTGTCCCGGAATCGCTGAAACCTTTATTAGTCAGTCATGTTCCGGAAGCGCTGGTGATTGGTTGTCCGGAAACGAACAGTGGCGCGATCGCACAACTTCCTGATTCTGTAAACTTAAGTAAATTTAGTGCGATCGCCTGTGGTCCGGGTTTGACTCTGGATGCTAAGTCTTTGGTACAAGGATTAATGGGGGTAGAATGTCCTCTGATTTTAGACGCCGACGGCTTAAATAGTTTAGCGGAACTGAAAACGATTCCCACGTTAATCCGGCGTCAGGGGGCGACGGTGTTAACGCCTCATGTTGGTGAGTTTAAGCGGTTATTTCCCGATTCGGCTGAGTTGCTTCCTGATCGCGTGAGTGCGGTGCAAAAGGCGTCTGTGCTGAGTCGAGCCGTGATTTTATTAAAAGGAGCCAGAAGTGCGATCGCGAATTCCCAGGGATCGGTTTGGCTAGTGCCAGAAAGTACACCCGCCCTAGCCCGTGGTGGAAGTGGGGATGTTCTCACGGGACTCATCGGTGGTTTAGTCGCACAGCCTGCTACAGCTAAGTTTCCCCTAGACGCCACCGTCGCAGCGGCGGCTTGGTGCCATGCCCAAGCTGGAATTTTAGCCGCACAGGAACGCACTGAGTTAGGTGTGGATGCTTTTACCTTGTCAGAATATCTCATACCCGTGTTCCAAGAAGGCTCCAAGGCTCCAAGGCTCCAGGGCAGAGGTTGTAGAAACGTAAGGCGTGGAACTAGGGCGAGCCGGGGAGCAAACAAAGGACAAATGATGAATGACGTTCCCTAAATTTGAGATATAAGAGATTCAAATAGAAAGACCGGGGTAGGATAACACCAAAGATTTTGTGAACTTTTACTAAAGTCTACAGCCGTTAGACGAAATTCTCTACTCCAGAAGTGTTGATAGCAGTAGTTTTCCGGAAGGTTCACCCATTTATCGGTCTTCTGCTGCAATACTTTTCGGTATGGAAACCAGGCAAGCCATTCTTGAGCCTGAGTTTTTGTTACTCGATCATTACGTTTGCCTTGAACACTTGCCTTGACAAATATTCTCCGCACGGCTAATATTTTTGACTTTGTTCAACAACCAACAATCATCAAATCCGAGGATTTCTGATTTGTCAAGTATTTGGCTGTCTGGCAACCGAACGATGAATGACTGAACCCTCCGTCCTTAAATCCCCCATTGTGTGTTTCCCATGACTAGTGAACTACTGCAACAAGTCCGACTATTAGATCCGGTTTCCGGAACCGACCAACTCGCTGATGTGCTGATTACAGATGGCATAATCAAAGCTGTTGCACCAAAAATTGCGGAGTGGTCAAGCGATACTGTGGTGCGGGATTGCCAAGGTCTAATTTTAGGGACTGGCTTAGTCGATCTTTACAGTCATTCGGGGGAACCCGGATATGAAGAACGAGAAACTTGGGCATCACTGCTGGCGGCGGCTGCTGCTGGAGGCTTTACCCGACTAGCCATTTTGCCGGATACAGTACCGCCGTTAGATAATCCTTCTGGACTTGCCCGTGTGCGCCAGCAGGAGATCTCCCATCCTAGCCAATCTTCCCCTCACCTGTATTACTGGGGTGCAATAACCCAAGGCGTGGAAGGACAACAGATGACGGAACTGGCTGAGTTAGCCGCAGCAGGCATCGTGGGTTTTGCCGATGGGCGTCCTTTATCTAATCTGGCTCTACTGAGGCGAGTGTTAGAATACTTGCGCCCGTTGCAAATACCTGTGGCGTTATGGGCGTGTGATCTGAAGTTAAAGGGAAATGGTGTGATGCGCGAAGGGGCAAACTCCATCCGTTTTGGTATCCCCGGAAATCCCTCTATGTCAGAATCAGCCGCATTATCTGCCATCTTAGAAGTAGTAGGTGCGATCGCGACTCCGGTACATTTGATGCGTATATCAACCCGTCGCGGCGTGGAACTGATTCAAGAAGCGAAAGCACGAGGGGTTCCGGTAACCGCGAGTACCTCTTGGATGCATTTGCTGCTGGATACTCAAGATTTAAGTAACTATAATCCCAATTTACGCATCGAACCCCCATTAGGTAATCCCGATGACCGAATCGCCCTAATCGAAGGAATTCGGGATGGCGTGATTGATGCTATTGTCATTGACCATACACCTTACACCTACGAAGAGAAAACCGTTGCCTTTGCCGAAGCGCCACCAGGAGTCATTGGTTTAGAATTAGCGTTACCCTTGCTTTGGCAAGGTTTGGTTGAAACTGGCGTATGTTCAGCTTTGCAACTATGGCAAACTATCAGCACAAATCCAGCGTTTTGTCTAGGTCAATCCCCCGCCAAGATTGCCAATGAGCAACCCGCCGAACTGGTTTTATTTGACCCGCAGCAGAGTTGGATAATTGCACAAGATACCCTGCAATCCCTCTCTAGAAATACACCGTGGTTTGGGCAAAAGATTAGGGGGCGCACCGTTCAAACCTGGTCAGGATTGACGCCATTTTATTGAACCACCATCTGTAGGGAACCCTTCATTTAATCTTACGCCCGGAAACCGTAGGGGCGCACCGACGTGCATTGGTGTCAACTTAAGCGCTAAAAGCAGGGGGAGCAGGGGGAGCAGAGGGAGCAGGGGGAGCAGAGGGAGCAGGGGAAGTAGAGGGAGCAGGGGAAGTAGAGGGAGCAAGCAACACGCCCCAGTTTGTATCGAACTGCTCGAACCAATAATTGGCAAGGGTTGTGGCTTAAGTTGACACGCATGACCGACGTGCGCCCTATTCAATGGTAAAATCTACTCCACAATTTTAGATGTGTCAATCCACTATAGGTTAAGGTTGAACGGGGTCTATAGGACGGTACATTTTTTCATAATATAAAATTACTTAAACTTATCGTAAAAGTCAAGCCCTAATTCTATTATTTTTGGGAACCTATTCTATGTGTTACTGTCCTGTAGGGGCGAGTCGCTGCACTATCGTTAAGAGGAAATCCATGAATTTTCTCGACTCGCCCCAGGCACCATTTATCAAGGTTTTTCCGACAGACAATTCGCTGAATTCCACCCGGTTTCGTGGGGCGTTACCATCGTTGAATCTGCGGTAAGAATTACATTACCTTGAGCATCTCTGTACCACCCTTGAGCCTCAACAATTTGCCGGGGTTTGTCACCTGAAATTGATTCGTTGTTTATCATTCTCGGTGACAATTGTATCGGCTCAGTTCCCTCAGTTTCATCGACAAAGCGCCAGTCTTCCCAAATCGCCTCAGGATTGAGACTCTGACTCGGAGATGCGGGTATACCACCGCGTCCAGTGATGATAAATTTGTTCTCTCCAGATGCTAGTCTGCCATACGGTGAACAACTGTTGTTAACTTGATTGGACATATCGATGAACGTGATGGGGAGGGGTGCTAAATCCTGGGTGGGGTCAATATCCGGGGTGTTTAATACCACAGTTCCCGTCGCCACAATATCATTGTCGGGGGTGAGTTGTTGGCGGAATTGCGTGCCAAAAATTCGTTGAGCATTGACTTGAATATTACTGCCAACGCTACGCCCCAATCCCGTGGCAACTATGTCGCTATCTTCGTTGGGTATGGCGATTAAAAAGGTTGTGTCGATAGTGATATTGCCATCAATTCCATCGTTGCCTTCAACACCACTAAATGCAGAGATTAGACTATTGCCACGTAACAGGAGTACATCTTTTACTTTGAGCTGGATGTTTCCGCCTCTTCCATTAGCCGATTCAGCATTTAGTCGTCCATTCTCTAAATAAATAGATTCAGCGATTACCGTTAAGTTGCCTGCATCGCCTGTTCCTTGACTTTCAACAGCGATTTGCCCTCCATCCCGAACCACTACTTTTTTTGAATCAATAATGATACTGCCGCCATTACCACTCGAGTCTCCTCCTGTATCAGCAAACACTCCACTGAAATCTCCAGAGATAGTTAAGCTGTCTTCCACCTGTAATAAAATGTCTCCAGCATCCCCCTCACCCAACGTACCACTTTCAATCTGTCCACCGCTATCGAGTTGTAGTTGAGCGGTATTAATCCTCACGTTACCCGCATCGCCTTCCCCTCCCATTTGAGAGGTTAAACGGCTCTCGCTCAGTTGCACCGATTCCGAGGCAACGACAGTTATATCTCCTCCATCACCTGTACTACCAGGAAAACCGCTACTACCAGGGAAAGTGCTACTAGAAATCAAAGCACCATCTTCCATAATCAGTACGGGTGTGTTCACGGTTAAGCTTCCTGCATCCCCCTTACCAAAAGTATCCGTTCTCAGAGCACTGGGAAACAGTGTATCCATATCCTCACCCTCAACTAAGACATCACCACT
>NZ_JAVKEW010000096.1:0-20360 GCF_040226375.1 Coleofasciculus sp. G2-EDA-02
TCATGACTGAAATTATACCACCTCTTGGGAAGTAATTGGAAATACTTCGGGCATTTAGCCCTCGCATTTCCCGCTATCCCCCAAAGGCTTACCTCCACTTCGTGAAGGTTGAAGCAAGATTCCCCTCGCGATTTAGGTGGCTTACCGTCAATTTTTAAAGACTTAAAACAATTTACTTAAATTTATTGCCGATTCTTCTATGCTGGCATACACTAAGGATAATGTAATACATGTCATACGCAAGTATGACAGAATGAGGGGTCTTACAGAAACAAAGCAGGGGGCTGGTAAGCCCAGTCCACCTGCTTTCACTGTTCGAGAAGGGATAATGCTGCTACATTTGATGACCTGGATCGAGGTTGAAGATTACTTAGAGCGATCGCCGGGGATTATTCTGCCAATTGGTTCAACGGAACAACATGGACCTACGGGATTAATTGGTACTGACGCGATTTGCGCCGAAGCGATCGCACGAGGAGTGGGTGAAGCGACCAATGCGATCGTTAGTCCAACGATTAGCGTGGGGATGGCACTGCATCATACAGGTTTTCCCGGTACGATGAGCCTGAAACCCAGTACCTTGATTCACGTTATACAAGATTATTTAGTCAGCTTAACCCGGGCGGGATTTAGCCGATTTTTCTTTATCAATGGTCACGGCGGTAACGTTGCTACGCTGAAGGCAGCGTTTTCTGAGAGTTACGCCTATCTCTGGGATCTAAACATTCCCAATAGCGACAAGGTAAGATGTCGCCTTGCCAATTGGTTTACCTGTAATTCGGTTTACACGTTAGCTAAACAATTATACGGCAATCAGGAAGGGTCTCACGCCACACCCAGCGAAGTCGCTTTAACTCAATACCTTTATCCCGAAGCCATCAAGACAGCCCCCTTAGCCGCCAATGTAGCCTCTGGACATCCAATTTACGGGGCGACAGACTTCCGCCGTCACTATCCCGATGGACGCATGGGTTCTAACCCCGCCTTAGCCAAACCGGAACATGGTCAGAAATTGTATGAGGTGGCGGTGAAAGAAATGAGTCAGGCATATCTGGAATTTTTGCATACCGAGTGACAGTCTTCTAGAGACAGGTTAAACTCTTAATTACACCACGCCTGCTAGCAAAGGCAGCAGTACGGAATTGTTTTTCCTCGCTGCGATCGCGATCGGCGATCGGGTTTGGTTTTGGGAGAGAGCGATCGCTCGACTCCAGCTCACGATTTAGTTTGAGTGGGGGAGTGATTCCCCAGAGGAAGAGCACAGGCATGAGCGCGATCGACTTTACTGTCGCGATTTGTACCTATAACGGCGCGAATCGTTTATCAGAGGTTCTGGAAGGGTTGCGATCGCAGGAAGGGACAGAAAATATTTCCTGGGAAATTATTATCGTTGATAATAACAGCACTGACGATACAGCTAAGGTGGTTCAGGAATACCAAGCGAACTGGTCTGAACCTTATCCTATCCATTATTGCTTTGAACCGGAACAAGGACTAGCATTTGCTAGGCGATGTGCTATCCGAGAAGCCAAGGGGTCTTTAATCGGTTTTCTGGATGACGATAATTTACCCGACTCGAATTGGGTGACACAAGCTGATCATTTTGGGCAATCTCACCCGAAAGCTGGAGCTTATGGAGGACAAATTCATGGCAAATTTGAAGTAGAACCCCCACCAGGATTTGAGAGAATTGCTCGGTATTTTGCTATTCTAGAAGGAACGAAAACATATTGTTATAACGAAAGGTATGCATCTAGCCGCAAAAAGATGTTTCCTCCAGGAGCCGGAATCGTCATTCGCAAACAAGCTTGGATAGAGAGTGTTCCTGAACGTCCCCTACTCCCTCAAACGAATGAAGATTTAGAAATGCTATCCTACATTTGGCATGCAGGTTGGGAAGTTTGGTTCAATCCGGAAATGGAGATTGACCATTTTATTCCTAAATCACGTTTTGAGAAAGAGTATCTAATGCGTTTTTTCCAAAACAATGGTCGGCTGCGGTATCAGGTACGAATGTTAAGCTATAAACCTTGGCAAAAACCTCTAGTTACACCTGTCTATATGGTGAATGACCTACGCAAAATTATTCGGCACTTTATCAAGTATCGAAGAGTGTTGAAGACTGATAAAGTTGCCGCTGGTGAACTGGAGATTCTTAAAAGTATAATTTCCACCCCTTTTGTCGGGTGAAATAACAAATAATGACTTGGCAATTTTGGGTAATTTTTATTAAATAAATAGTGACTATGAATCGTTCAGCCATTCAAAATATTAAAGAAGATTTGCATTCAGCTTTAACTCATATAGGAAACTTGGAACAATGTGCATTACTTAACTATCCAAACCATCTCAATATTGGCGATCACCTCATCTGGCTAGGAAGCATCTTATATCTAATTGATGTTCTTAAGACCCAAATTAACTATGTTGCCAGTCCCAACAACTTCTCTGCAGAAGTAATGGAAAAACAAGTTGGTAAAGCTCCAATCCTCATTCAAGGTGGAGGGAGTTTGGGAGATATGTGGTCTGATCGTCAAAAGTTTCATGAGCATATTGTTTCCAAATACCAAGATCGTAAAATCATTTTTTTGCCACAAACAATCTACTTTAAAAGTGAAGATCGTCTAAAGCAGACAAAAGAACTATTAAATTCCCATGGAAATTTGATTTTATTTGTTCGTGATAACTATAGCCATGAGTTGGCTCTTAAGAATTTTAGTAAATGCCAAATAATTAAAGCGCCTGATATGGCATTCCAAATGGTGGATATGCCGGAGCTGATATACCAGAATAGTCCTGGTGATAAGATCCTATTTCTTAACCGAGAAGATAAAGAATTAAATCGACAATTTACTTCTGATTCGATTGATATTCCCAATTTAGTTATAGACGATTGGGTTTCGTTCCATAAAAAATGGAAACTTGGCAAACCTGATTCTCCTCGGATTCAGTATGCAGCCAAACTTTATAGAGGTATTTGGCAACGAGGATTGCTAACTCCTGGAGAGTGGATACATCGGCAAAAATGGCTGTCTCATCAATATAAAATACATAATCTGGACAAATTACATAACCCCTCTATGCATCGTTTATCATTCAGTCTAATGCATAGTGGAATATACCAATTTACAAAATATCGCTTTATTGTTACCAACCGCTTGCACGGACATATTCTATGTCTTCTTTTAGGAATACCTCATATATTCTTGCCCAATTCTTACTACAAGAATCAGGCATTTTACGAAACTTGGACTCATCAAGTACCCTTTTGTAGATTTGTAAAAGATACTTCCCACATACAACAGGCAATACAAGAATTAGCTTCAATGAATACCAGTCAACAAATGAAGATATCGGGTTGACAAGTATTTGAGTAATTTAGAAGAATGAAAAGTAGCTACACCTATCCTTATAGTATTTATTAAAGGAGTAAACTACCTAATGCAATTAATGCATCCAGGTCTCAAGGATCTGCTTCTACTAAACCAATATGTTAAACATAAAACCATTGGATTTTTGTCTATCGAAAGCCCTCTACCTTCTTTAGTCAAAAAAGTTACCCAATCAATTCCCAATTATTCAATAGGACTTCAAATCCGCCGTGAATATCGCCACATTTCAATGGGTTTTAGAGCTTTTAAGCTTAACAATATTGATACTCTATTTATATTTGAAATATATAACCAACATTTACTAGGTGTTCTACCTTTACTGGCATTAAGAGGCAAGGAAACCTTGCTCAGTCTCCATGGTAATCAACAATTTGCTATGAATAGCAAGATAAAATTTATAGGGCTATTGTACCTGAAAAAGTACCTACAACTCTTTAAGAACTTAAAAGTCGTTTTATTTGAAATTGATGATGATGTTATCCCTGAAAAATTTAGATTGCCTGCTTCATCAAAAGTAATCATCCCTCATCCAATTATCAGTGAAGCAACTCCCAAACTCATGCCCGGTGAGCGATTACCTGCAACGGCAAAAATTAAAATTGGTGTAGTGGGCATGATCCGACAGGATAAACCCATATCCAAACTGATTGAAAAATTACGAGTCTACGTCACCTCAAATGAAGAGAGATGCGAACTAATAATTGGCACACCCTTTGGGCAAAAACCTGATGACTTAGACAAACTGGAAGTTCAACTCTACGATACGACCAAGGAAGAGGATTATATTCATGTATTAAAGCAAATTGACATTTTGGTGATTCATTATGATAAAGACCGTTATTACTATCGCACCAGTGGAGTGATTAGTGATGCGGGTTCTTGTGGCTGTTATATTATTGCCTCGGATTATCCAGTGATCAAGCATCAAGTGAGTTGTCCCATCCAGATTGGTTCAACCTTCTCAACGTTTGATGAAATTGATTCCCTCATTGATCAAGCGATCGCTCACATTCGCGAGAAAGGGCAGGATAATCACTGGATTTGGCGAGAACAACGAACCGCAGAAGCGATCGCGAAAATCCTCTTTCCCAATAACTCAGAACAAAACCGGAACCCCTAAAAGTCGTCTTCCTCTTCATCGGCTTCATTTACTGAATTCTGGCGCAATCCTCCCGGTAACGCGGCAATAATCGCATCCAAAACCCTGGAAACCGGGATCACCTCAATATCCAGATCCGGTAACACTTGACCCTTAGGAACGATCGCGCGTTTAAATCCTAACTTGGCGGCTTCCTTCAACCGCAGTTCCATCTGCGACACCAGCCGCACCTGTCCCCCTAACCCAACTTCGCCAATCATCACCGTGCGTGGATCAACCATGCGATCGCGAAATGAAGCCACCACCGCAATAGCAATTCCCAAATCAGCCGCTGGTTCCTCGACTCCCAACCCCCCAGCCGTAGCGACATAAGCATCTAATTTAGATAGGGGAATCCCCACCCGTTTTTCCAATACCGCCAAAATTTGCTGTAATCGACTATAATCCACGCCAGTGGTTGAGCGACGCGGTGCCCCATAACTAGCTGGGGAAACCAACGCCTGTAACTCAACTAAAATCGGACGAGTCCCCTCACAAGCCACCACCGTCGCCGTACCGGGACTCATTTCATCCCGATTACCCAAAAATAACTCCGACGGATTCAGCACCTCCTGCAACCCCTTATCCACCATTTCAAAAATACCGATTTCGTGGGTGGCGCCAAAACGATTTTTTACCGATCGCAGCAGACGATGGGAGGCAAAGCGATCGCCCTCAAAATACAATACCGTATCCACCAAATGTTCCAGCACCCTCGGTCCTGCGATCGCGCCTTCTTTGGTTACATGTCCGACAATGAATAACGTAATATTCGCCCGCTTTGCCACCTGCATCAGGGCTGAGGTACATTCTCGCACTTGCGCCACGGAACCGGGTGCCGAGGTTAACGCGGCAAAGTACAGTGTCTGGATACTGTCAATTACCGCCACTTGGGGTTTGAGCGACTCCAACTCCCGTAATACCTCTTCTAAGTCTGTCTCTGCCAACACATACAGGTTTGGCTCTTGCTCCCCTGAGGTGTTATCCCCATCAGCCGTTTTCGATTTTGCCGACTTCCCCCGCTTTTTTGCCGCTCCATTATTCGTCTGCTCACTATTATTATCTGTCTCCTCCTGAATCGGAGCAGCACAAACACCTAGCCGGGAGGCTCGCAGTTTCACCTGCTGTCCCGACTCTTCAGCACAAACATAGAGGATACGATGCTCCTGTGCCAGTTGATTTGCCACCTGTAGCAGCAACGTGGATTTGCCAATCCCTGGATCACCGCCAATCAACACCAAGGAGCCAGGGACAATCCCTCCCCCCAGCACCCGATCCAGTTCACTATACCCGGAAGCAAATCGGCTCTGGACATTATTGGAAATTTCTGAGAACTTAAGTGAGGATCTCGGTTGAGCGCGTCCAGAGGTAGGAGACGGAGTGTAGGCACGGGCATTTGATTGCCTTCCCCCACTTCTCATGTTGGCAGTCGTTGACAGCATACTCTCCTCTAAGGAGTTATACGTGCCGCAGGAGGAGCATCTGCCGAACCACTGGGAGTGTTCCGCCCCACATTCATTACAAACATAGATGGATTTAGTTTTAGGCATCCTGATCTCAAGGTGCTAGGAATTTTCAATAATTAAACTAATCTTAAAAAGCCGTAAGAAAATGTCAGATTGAACGGTTATAGCTTAAAAAATCTTCGTATAACGTTATATCTTAGAGATAAGCTACTGATAAATTAACACTTCGTTGACCGTAAAATAGGAGTCTTGAATCAATTGGAAACTCATAAGGAAAAAATTCTGGTTGTCGATGATGAAGCGAGTATCCGCCGGATCTTGGAAACTCGCCTGTCGATGATTGGCTACGATGTCGTCACCGCCGCCGATGGGGAAGAAGCCTTAGAAACCTTCCGCACCAGTGAACCCGATTTAGTGGTGTTAGATGTGATGATGCCCAAGCTGGATGGCTACGGCGTCTGTCAAGAGTTGCGAAAGGAATCGGATATCCCCATCATCATGCTAACGGCATTGGGTGACGTTGCCGACAGAATTACTGGGTTAGAGTTGGGCGCGGATGATTATGTGGTCAAGCCCTTTTCTCCGAAAGAGTTAGAAGCTCGGATTCGTTCCGTATTGCGACGGGTTGATAAGGTAGGTGCTTCCGGGATTCCCAGTTCTGGGGTAATCCATGTCGCCAGTATCAAAATTGATACGAATAAACGACAGGTTTATAAGGGAGACGAGCGGATTCGGCTCACGGGGATGGAGTTCAGTCTCCTGGAGTTATTAGTTAGTCGCTCTGGAGAACCATTTTCTCGGTCGGAAATTTTACAGGAGGTGTGGGGGTATACTCCAGAACGCCACGTCGATACCCGTGTTGTCGATGTTCATATTTCCCGACTGCGAGCCAAGCTGGAAGATGATCCGAGCAATCCGGAGTTGATTCTCACCGCACGGGGGACTGGGTATTTATTCCAACGGATACTCGAAGCAGGGGAGGAATGAGTGTTGATCCTTCGCCCTTGCTTAAGGGTATGGCGCTTGTGTAGGGGCTCACTTTCACGACTATCGTTTCTTATTTCACAAGGGATGTAACTCAACCCGCCCCGGCTGAGTTTTAAGTTATTTTGTGGGGTTGATCAACAGAGGCTCTAGAGACAATGGCTAAACCTGATCAGAATTCTGTGTTGCGACAATTGCCGTTTGTTGTTGGGGGATTAGGCGGGACACTATTGTTGATTAACCGCTTGCTGACCCCCCAACTTACGGAATCTCAGGCGCGTTCAGACGCACTGGGGGTTATTCTCAGTGCCATATTAATTTTGACAGGTTTGCTGTGGCAGCAGGTACAGCCGAGAACGCCGGATGCTGTAGATTTGATTGGCTCAGAAGGGTTTGAACTGGCACCTGAGTTACCAGGGGCGGTGAAAACAGAACTGGCTTGGGCGTCACATTTATTATTGACCAATACCGTGACGCGATCGCTGGTTGTGTTTTATCAGGGGAGGGTGCTACTACGGCGGGGAGTATTGGGGGTGAACCCCGAGGTGAAACCCGGGACTATCCTGGAGCGGGTTATCGAGCAACAAAAACCCGTTTACCTGGTTGACTTGAAACTGTATCCAGGGCGAATCGAATTTGACTACTTACCAGAAAATACCCAAGGACTCATCTGTCAACCTCTGGGTAATCAGGGTGCTTTAATCTTAGGCGCGAATGCTCCCCGCAGTTACACCAAACAAGATGAGCGCTGGATTGAGGGTCTAGCTGATAAACTAGAAAACACGTTGAGTCAGTCAGCACGGTTGAACGTCAACGGTTAGGCTCGTCATTTGTCATTTGTCATTTGTAAGGCTTTGAGTTCTTTGTACCAACTTGATATCGTTAAGTTTAGATGTCTTTAACTGTGCTCTACTGGATATTAATTGCCCTGATGCTAGTGGGTGTCGTGGGTGCTGTAGTCCCTGGTATTCCTGGTTCTAGCTTAATTGTCGTGGCAATTTTAGTCTGGGGATTTGTCAAAGGGTGGAGTGCGATAATTTTGGCGTTAGTTGTTGCTGTTGTGGTATTGCTCCTCAGTGTCGGCATTGATTTTTTAGCCACCTACTGGGGAGCAAAACGGGCAGGGGCGAGCAAGTGGGGGCAAATTGGTGCGATTATTGGGTTAGTCGTGGGGTTTTTAGGGCTACTCCCAGCTTTACCTGTGGGAGGTCCTCTGTTAGGTATTTTAATCGGTCCTCTGTTAGGAGCGTTTATCGGCGAGTTTTTATCCCGCACTCAGTTGGAATTAGAGTCACGGTTAAAAGCGGCGTTCAAGGCGAGTTTAGGGATTGTGGTGGGTTCGCTGGTGGGGAATTTGATTCAGGGCGCATTGGCGCTGGCTACGGTTATTGTATTTGTGTTTACTACCTTTCCCCCCGGAGTTGCAGGTTAATCGAGCTAAAGGGGTGAATGTCAACGCAACTATAGCAACCGCCATAGTGATTAGGACACATGTTATGGTAGAGACTCCTGCGGCGGAACGTCTGGAACAACAGTTCGCTTGTCCTAATCGATGTGTCTACTGCTATAGGTTGGGTTGAGGAACGAAACCCAACTTATCCGGTTAGCTGGAATATTACGTGCTTTCCCTGACATGCTCCCAGCTAAAGCCCTTGTCATTGGTGTTAACTTAAGTTATAACCCTTATCTAGTCTCGTTTCCAGCTTTTAGTTAGAACTATTCAGCGGCTGAAGCGGCTCATGAAGGGAGGCAGAGCCTCCCAAGGAGCATTCCCAGGCAGAGCCTGGGAACGAGGATGCCTCGCTTACCACGTCTCAGGTGATAAAGACATGCGCTTAGACATTGGTTCTTGGCAATGTTGCTCAGACGTTTGCTCAAATTTTCTAGCGTAAATCACTTGAGTTAATAGCTGCCAAGCTTTCCGAGAAAACAGAGCGGGAAATAGCAGGGTAAAAGCGTCAGAAAATTTTCCTTGCTTGAAGCCAACTAAACTCCAGTACAACGTCAAAAAATCCTGAATATCTTGAAGGGGAGGAAGAGAGTGATGATACTTGGGATGGACGAATTTATAAATTTTTTCTTTAATCGAGATATGCTTTTGCAGGCGCTGTTTTAAGGAAAACTTGAGATGATTCCCTTGATGCCATAACGTCCGGTAGGCTAAATGCTGATTAACTAGGATGGCATCTCCATATTGAGCAATTTTCACCCATGAGTCAATATCATCGTAGTTCACTTCAAAGCTGGAATCCCAACCGCCCGATTTGCAAAAGGCATCTTTGCGAAAGGCAACTTGTACAGGTGTACCAAAGGGCAGTTGCTCTAGAAGCATCCGATAATGGATCTCAGACTGAGGCACATAATCAATCGGAGCATCGTTAATTGGTTGGGTGCGTGTTACTTCTCTACCCTTCTCGTTGACTTGTATCGCTTGACAGGAACAGAGAACCGCTTGGGGATACCTGGCGATCGCCTTGGTTAATTCCTCGATACAATTGGGGGCAAGATAGTCATCATCGTCAATAGGTTTAATCCAATCCCCCTGAGCTAGTCTAACGGCGGCGTTCATCGTGGCGCAATGTCCCAAGTTAACTGGATTGCGGTGATAAACCACGCGATCGCCTAGACTACGGATGTATGCCTCTGTACCATCTGAGGAACCATCGTCAGCAACAATCACTTCACAGGGTAAGGTTTGTGACAATGCTGATTCAACGGCTCGTTGCAACAGAGACAAACGATTATAGGTGGTAATGACAATAGTCAATTTAAACACAATGCAAGACCCGCCTCGACTTAAAGACCATTATCTAACAATCTTTATTAAATTCCTATAAAGTTTCGATAAAGATTTAGGTATTTCTCAGGATGCATTGTTGGGAAACTTGATCTATTTTTTCCTCTAGAATAATTTAGGTTATCAAACAGTGTATATATGTTAAGCTACTGATATTTTAACAATTCAATAATAAATTAATGTTTTTTGATCGACTTAGTATCCACAATTTTCATGAAAAAATCAGCACTAGGTCTTAATTGATTTTCTGTCTTTCAATTGTAGTGATCGACTTACTACTGAATTCCCTGGGACAAGGGATAGGGCAGCAGAAGAAGCAGGGAAGTAGGGAAGGAGGGAATTAGAGTTATTTGGGGGTAGGCGTGACTTAACCCTAACCGATTGAATACAGGGAAACCCATTGCTGGGTAAGCTGTTCAGCCAGCATCTGTTATCACCAAACCTTGAGGCTGGCAATAGAGATGCGATCGCGTGGCTCACAGCCGATGGATTGAGAAAACGATGTAACCGATTTAACCTAAAATGAAAATAGGGGATTTGATAATGCACTCTATCCCCTTATTACTCAAGTCTTGCACGCCCGGAGCAACAGTCCGCTAGGGATGCAAAGATGTTGTCGGCAAGGAGGCTAACTCATGAAAGTATTGACATCGACTGCCATGACAGCTACGAATAATTTAAGAATTGAAACAATTCGACGCTATATCTTAGAAAAAATTCATAAATTTATAATTGCTTCTGTGATCAAATTTTGCCGATTTAGCATCTATTATGGAGCTTTTATTGCCCACACAGATTATCCACATCAATAATAGGCTGTTCCGCATTTAGATTAGGATACCTAAATGTCTCAAAGGGAACAGGAAACAGGAAACGGGGAATACCCCATTTAAATGGACATCAGCTTAGACAGATGAAGGATCATCCCTTATCCTGAAGGGCGTTGACCGGGTTGCAGTTCCACACCTAGGGTAATGTTCGGCAATGAAATCTTGTACTAAATAAAACTCTTGGTTCGCTGGTAGGCAGGTTTGAGGTGTTTGACCACATAAGTCGGATTACCAGGTTGGTGGGTGTCTTGTGCCAGAGATGTATGACCAAATCCACCTTGTCCTAGAACCTGAACCACTTGGTAACGTTGGTCTAGTAATGCGCCTATCATTATAATATTGATGGTAGTAAGGAGCAAGTTACTTTCAAAGTAGAGGATTATCTTTATGGAACAAATACCAGTTATTTCAGCTAAGAGGCATCCACTAATGTCTACGAAACCCTCAAGGGCTAGGCGTTGGCTTAAGGACTGGAAAACTCAAGTTTACCCCAATGACTTGAATATTAAAACAAATAACTGATGGATTATCGGAAAGCTTTTTGCGCCCCACATTCGCTTCCAGGACGTATCTAGGTATGGCTGAACTCAAACTGCGCCTGCAACAAGGAAATACAAAAAAAACGGTGACAGTAAATCAGGATGTATTTACAATTGGTCGCTTACCGGAGTGCGACTTAACCTTGCCCTACGAAGGGGTATCCCGATATCATGCCCGCCTTTTGAAAACGGCAACCGAGAATTGGATGATTAAGGATATGGGGAGCAAAAACGGAACGCTGCTAAACGAACGCCTAGTGACCTCGCCTCAACTGGTGAAAAACGGGGATGTGATTTGGTTGGGGGATGTCAGTCTGGTGGTTGTTTTGGCTGATCCGTCTCAAGGCAAAACAGCCCAAGTAGAACGGATGCCCGCAGAAGCTACGATCCTTCGCAGTGTCAAAGAATTGCAACAGCAATGGATACAAGCAAAAGATAAAGGTGATGATCTTAGCGTCAAGGAAACAACTATTGCTCGCCTCAAAGATTTGGTAGAGATAGCGAAGAGTTTAAGTGCGGCTGAATCCATCGAAGCCATTTTCTCACGGGTAAAGGATGTGGTATTTCGCTATCTCGAAAGCATTGAACGTATCGCTTTATTGGTAGATGTGACGGGTTCAAGGCAACTGGAATTACTCAATGCTGCATCCAGAAACGTCAATCAGCAGCAAACCTTAGCCGAGTCCAGCCATTGGATTAGTCGTAGTATATGTCAAAAAGTCTTCACTGAAAAAGTCGCCATTCAAACGGCAGATGCCCAAGCTGATCAACGCTTTGAGGGAGAAGTCAGTATTCTGTACAAAGGAATTCGCAGCGCGATCGCAGTTCCCCTTTGGGATGAAAATAAAGTGGTTGGGGTACTCTATGCCGATGCCCATCACTCGTCAACCCATTGGACTCAAGAAGGCGAAGAAGACCTCAGCTTTTTTTCTACCTTAGCTAACCTGGTGGCATCCAGTGTACAACGCTGGCTCTTGACCCAGAAACTCACCAGCGAAGAAATAATTCGGCAACGGCTAGAACGCTATCACTCACCCGCCGTCGTTCAACAACTCATTGCCTATAAAACATTACCCGATGGTCGCTTACCTCCAGCCGAAAGCGAAATCAGTATTCTATTTGCCGATATTGTCGGCTTCACCGCGCTCTCAGAACGGTTAAGTCCAGTACAAATTGCCCAATTGCTCAATAGTTTATTTGAGGAGATGCTACAAGAAGTATTTGCTTTTAATGGCACCCTCGACAAATATATTGGCGATTGCATTATGGCATTTTTTGGCGCTCCTGAATCTCAACCGGATCATGCTGACCGCGCCTTGGCTACAGCGAAGGGAATGCTGGAGCGTCTAGATAAACTCAATGCCGATGAGGTATTACCGGAACCCTTACAATTACGGATTTCAGTCAATAGTGGAAAAGCTGTGGTAGGAGATGTGGGGAGTTCTCAACGGGTAGAATATACCGCCTTAGGCGCAACCATTAATCTGGCGGCTCGAATGGAAGCTATCTGTCCACCTGGGGAATGTGTACTGAGTGAAGATACTTATGTTTTACTGACGCACAAGCAAGGGTTAGAACTAATGGATGAGTATCGATTCAAAGGGATTGATCGACTTGTGCAAGTGTACCAAACGAAGCGAAAAACCTGACTTGTATAGCCCTAGAACACCAGTAAGCATAATCAAAATCGATACTATAATATACCAAAAAATGTAACAAAAATCACAAAATTTTCCCTTTAGTAGAGACGTGCCATGGCACGTCTCTACTCATGTTAATATGGGAGGCTGGCTTCTAAATCACTGCTCGATTGAGGAGAATAAATCAAGCCGTTGTTTGCAAGTATTGATTCAACAGTCTGTGAACTTACTTGAAAGTGATCACCCGCATCTTCTATAGCTGACTCCGAGTAGTCACTATCTAAATAATCTTGCAAGCTGCTTAGGGGGCAAAGAAACTCCGCAGCAAAGGCACGCTGATACTTTTGTCTTGAGGTTCTAAGGTCTGTGCTGGTAAGCCATGATTCTCCTCTATTGTCATAGAACAAGTAGTCACCAATAAGCCTAGCCAATTCAAATCGTTTTGCAATCGGATGTTTTTTTCTAGGGTGGAAGTTAAACCTATTTTCTTTTAAGGGAACTGCAACTGAGATATGCTGCCGACGTGGAGGAGTCCAAGCTTCATATTCAGATTTCTTTAGACCAAGCAAATCATAAAGTGTGTCGTCGGGTATAGAATTTTCTGGAATATCAATCGCATCACGTAGAAGCGATGCTACTTTATTCCCTCGCTGCCAAGGTGCTTGTGGAGTGTCTGGGCTAACAGAGTCGTCAATAGAAATATCAGGATTTCCTGTAAGTCCCGATTCTTGAATTTGCTTAAGGATTTCGCTGAGGGGTTTTGCCTCTGATAAATCCTTGCTACAGGCAGGAGCTAATTCTGACAAGGTTTTGATGCCTATCTGTTCAGCAAGATTCAGAGTATCTTCTACGAGACTTTCAGAACACTCATCAGGGTCAAAACCTAATTCAGCCTCACAACGACGATATTGACTTGAATATGTATCAGAACGCTCCTCCTGAACTTCTTGCCAAAGGTTAGCCAATGATGTGTTATGCACTCCCGTTGCGTTCAAACGGCTGATCACAGTCTCAATGAATGTCTGTGCTGTCCGCTCAAATTCATGGAGGTTAATTGAGCATGATCCCTCAAGACCGTTAATATACCTAACGGACTGTTGATCAACAGCCTTAGAGGGTGTTGACCATATCTGTATCAATTCAGTATCTGAAGCTAGTATTAGCCTGGGCCAAATAAATCCTTGATTGGCAGCAGTAAGTTCATGTGCCATCCTCCAGTCAACTGACGGTTTAGCCTTTGTAGGCGGAAGAGGTTCAAAAATTAATCGCCACCATGAAGATGCTATCCAAGCCGCAAGAGGATAAGCTGAAACAAAAACGGTATCGCGAATTGTTTTAGAGAAGGTATCCTCATTTTGAGTAAGACTTATATCTCCCACTCGTAATCCAAACATACCCATAGTCTGCTGGATTTCATTTATCCCATACATTTATTTTGTTGGATTTGCGGCGTCAAACCAACCTACAACCGAGTTCTCGTAGGGACTTATGACACAAGTCGCAACTCCTGATTACACCATGACAGTCCCACTGCTACTTGGACTCGCCGCCATCGCCCCGGAGTAGACTAAACCGCGCTGAGTATCCAGGGTGATAATCGCCCCATCACGAATCCTCTGGGTAGCATTCTTGACCCCAACAATCACGGGAACTCCCAAGCGCATACCAATTATCGCCGCGTGACTGGTTAAACTATCTTCCTCTGTCACTACCCCTGAGGCTTTACGCATAGTATCGACAAAATCCGCACTGGTTGACGGAACCACCAGGATTTCACCCGGATTAAAGTGGTTCACTTCTCCAGCACTATACGCCACCCGCGCTAAACCACTCACTGATCCTTTGCCAATACCAATGCCTTGACCCAGTATAGCTGTCACCACTTCCACTTTAATTAAATCCGTGGAACCGGGAACCCCTTGCAGCGTTCCCGCAGTCATCACCACCAAATCCCCCTCACAGAGTAGCTGCTTTTCCTGGGCGACATTAATCGCGGCTTGGAATGTCTGACCCGTTGAGGGTAAATCCAACACCAATAGTGGGCGAATTCCCCAAACCAGTTGCAGTTGTCGAGCAACATCAACATGGGGAGTCACCGCCAGAATCGGGGTACAGGGGCGAAACTTGGAGACATTTCGAGCTGTAGAACCCGTTTTGGTTAGGGTCATAATCGCCGCCGCTTGTAACTGTTCGGCAATTTGACCCACGGCTTGGGAAATCGCATTGGGAATTGAGCGGCGGGTATCTTCCATATTCCGCACAATTTCCTCTTGTTCGATACGGGTGGCAATTTTTGCCATCGTCGATACGGCTTCTACGGGATAGTTCCCTACGGCTGTTTCATTAGACAGCATTACCGCGTCGGTTCCGTCTAGGATGGCATTTGCCACATCGGAAATCTCCGCACGGGTGGGACGCGGGGAATTAACCATGCTATCGAGCATCTGGGTGGCGGTAATCACGGGAATTCCCAGACGATTGGCGGTGGTAATCAACCGCTTTTGCAAGATAGGCACATCCTCAGCGGGTAATTCTACCCCCAAGTCACCCCTAGCCACCATCACCCCATCGGCGAGGGAGAGGATAGCGTCCATTTGTTCAATGGCTTCGTGCTTTTCAATCTTGACAATAACCGGAACATCTTTCCCCGCGCTGTTAATTAATTCTTTGATTTCCAGCACATCTTGGGGATTACGAACAAAGCTAAGGGCTACCCAATCTACACCTTGGTCTAAGCCAAACATCAAATCCCGGCGGTCTTTATCCGTGAGGGCGCGAATGGAGAGGTAGACACCGGGGAAGTTGACCCCTTTGTTATTAGAGAGCTTACCACCGACAATCACCCGACAATGTAAGGCGCGTTTGTGGCGATTAATCTCTTCCACCCGCATCTCCACTCTGCCATCATCCAACAGAATCGTGGCACCATTGGGGACTTCATCGGCGAGGGGTTCATAAGTGACGGAACTGATATCCTGAGTACCGATTAGGGGTTCACTGGTTAAGGTGAAGCGATCGCCTCGTTCTAGTGTAATCGAATCGTTTTCAAATTTGCCCAGGCGGATTTTTGGTCCTTGTAAGTCTTGCAGGATACCCACAGGTTGATTCAGTTCAAATGCTGTTTGGCGAATCAGGCGAATGCTACGCTGATGGTCATCATGAGTGCCATGGGAAAAGTTTAGTCGCAAAGTCGTGGCACCTGCTTTAATCAATTCTCTTAGCACCTCTGGATGACTGGTAGCAGGACCAATCGTGGCTACAATCTTGGTTCGACGCCGGGATGTGTACAGTTGCATAAGCAGAAAAGGGGATGAGTCAGTAGGTGGAAGTAACGTTAACGGCGGGGCTTATCTTATGTCTTATGTTTTATCTCTTATGTCAGGGGTTGAGGACTTTTTACAGACTGGAATAGAGTTGGGTTGATTTCCACCAACCTACTTAGATCCCAATGGCACTGACCTAAGCCTTTTTAGATCGCCGAAACCCTTGATATCCCGTAGGGTGGGCATCGCCCACCAGCCAAAATTTCAGTACCATTCTACTTAGGTCTCAGTGGAACAGTAACCAATAGGTAGGATGATCAAGAATGGGTAAGCGACAGTCGAGATACATGATTGTATCGCTGTCCTTTGTCATTTGTCATTTGTCCTTCATCTTACGGGTAAGGATTAGTGTAGAGAGGTTCCCTGGCATCTGTCTATAGGGTTGATTGGGGAGACTGGAGAGTGACAGGTGTCTGGCAATTAACCGGGGGCGATGCCCACCCTACTACATCGGCAAGGTTAAAATTGTGGGTAAAATTTTTCTGGATAGCTACTCTCATAAGGGTTTGGCGAAAATACTTGACCAACGTTTTAACCTTGCCAGTGTACTACGGTATATCAAGGATTGCGGCGTATGGAGACATTAGTGTGGCAGGAAATGAAAAAGCTATATGCGAGTTTCTCTTCTCAAATATGGGACGCATAAATCTCAAGCACATTGGTATACTTCGACAAATAGGAATTCCTGACAAAAACTATACCGATTATCGTCTAGCAGAATCTCTAAGTGATATAGCAACCCTATCAACAACAGATTCGAGGAAAAAAGCAGATGTTTATCTGAATGGCAAAGGGGTTTCCATCAAACAAGCCGGGAGTTCATTTTCATTTAATCGTTTACAGAGAGCTAATCTGATTCAAGTCTATTCACGGTTAGGATTAACTGCTCCTCAGACAATCTTAACTCAGCTTGATCAAGAAATTCACCGATTCCATCAAGGACTCCTTTCAAGCAGAGATCGCCCTTGGCAGAATTTTTTCTCGGAAAATGATTTCAAAACAATTTTGAATTTTTTAATGATGTTAGGGAGTCCTAATTTAGGGATGTCACAACACCCAGCCGAATTAATTTTAGAAGCGCCAGCCACTCAGATTAGTCAAGATACTATCAAAATTTATTCTTTTGATGAGTATTTCAATCGTTACCAGGAAAAATTACACATAGCCATCAGGCGACAATGGATAGGACAAACAAGTAAGAGCGAACATGGAAGAGCGATTAGTCTTGCCAAAAAGCCAGATAACGTGCCTTGGATTTTTGACGACGTAGTTGGAACTCCAAGAGGAGGATGGAGAAATGATATTGATGAAGTCGATAGAAAAACCGTCTATTTTTTAATGGTTGAAAAGAAAAAATAGGTGGCGCGATAAAAATATAACGCTTAGCTAAGATGTTGTTATGGAGTGAACCTTTATCTGGTTTGGCTGATTTTGGGAGTCAGTGGCGAATAAATCTTGGTATATACTTTTGGCTAAAGCATAGCTTAAATTGACTGGAACAGCATTACCAATCATTTTGTACCCAGCAGCTAATCGTTCATAGTAGAAAATAAAGTCATCATCAAAGGTTTGAATTCTCGCACATTCTCGAACTGATAAACGTTGGTAAGGATTGGGTGATTTAGGGTCAAACATCCATTGATCCTTTCCGATATGAATCATTTTATTTGCCTGGGGATGGATTGGTGCATGACGACCACCTGCCTGAATGGTAAATGATGGTTCATTCCAGGAACGAACACGGTTACGAGACATATAAATACTGGAGAATCCGCCAACCATATATTCATGATTGGCAACAAGACAGTCTTCCCCTCGGGTCTTGTTATTGCTCAATGCCGGGATTGCTGATTCTCGCAAATTCCATAAGGCATCTCGTAAGGTAAGAATACGAGATACAGGCACTAAAGCGTCAAAGTTGAAGCATTTATTCAAGTTGATATGATAACCAATAAAAATAACTCGCTTTCTATCTTGAGGCACATTATAATGCCGAGCATTCAAAAGTTTGTAGGAAATGACATAGCCAGCTTCCTCAAAGGCTGCAATAATGTTCTGTAATGCCTTTTCGTGCTTTTTGTGAAGCATTCCTGAAACATTTTCCGCCAAGAAAAAGCGAGGTTGCTTGTCTTTCAAAATCCGGATATACTCTAAAAATAATCTGCCGCGATCGTCATTGAATCCCTTTTGGGTACCTGCCTCACTCCAACTTTGGCAGGGAGGTCCGCCAATAATCCCGAAGCAGTCTGGAATTTCCGCAGAAGAAACCTGTCGAATATCACGCCGATCAAGAAACGTATCTGGATGATTGCTTTGATAGGTTTGCCACATATCTTTGTCATATTCATTTGCCCATATCACCTTAAAACCTGCTTGACGAAAACCCATATCTAGCCCCCCACAGCCTGAAAATAGAGAGACAATCGATTTTTCCCTTAACGTTTCATTGGTGTCTAAGTTTTGCTTGTCCATCTTGACGCTTTACATCCTGTAAAAGATTTGAGAAGCCTTTGCTTAAGCATTAACTATTTAATTAGCTAATTATCTTTTTGTCAATATAGCTGTTTAGCTGGGGTACAATTTGCTTAACGTGACTTACTCAATCACTGGGCTAATGGCACAGACGCAAAGAAAGCCGGTATACGTGAAACCAGAACATCATGAAATTTTAAGACGCATTGCTTTTGAGCAACGTTGCAACATTTCGGATGTGTTAGATGCTGTTTTGGAACAAGCAGACTGGGAAACAATAACGCAAGAGGCGAGAAATAAGCCTGTACAGCGATCAATGAAACGGGGAGGAACCGATCAATGACAATATTCATGACTGACTAATGAACTTGCCAATCGTCTATCACCCCGACTACGTTACCCCCCTTCCAGCCGGACATCGCTTTCCTATGTCCAAATTCGGCAAACTCTGTGAACTCCTCCTCGCCGATAATATTGCCACTCCTGAACAAATCTACACTCCCAACACCCCACCCACAGAATGGATTCAACTGATCCACACCCCTGACTACATCCAAGCCTACTGTAACGGTACACTTGACCCGAAAGCCCAGCGCCGGATTGGATTACCCTGGAGTCCCGGCTTGGTTAAGCGAACTTGTACAGCGGTTGGGGGTACAATCCTGACGGCTCAACTTGCCCTGACTCATGGTATTGCTTGTAATACGGCGGGAGGAACTCATCATGCTTTTCCCAGCTACGGATCAGGCTTTTGTATCTTTAATGACCTCGCGATCGCGACTCGTGTCCTTCAGACTCTGGGATTAGCCCAAAAAATCCTAATTCTTGATCTGGATGTTCATCAAGGAGATGGTACAGCCTTTATTTTCCAAAATGACCCCACTGTATTTACCTTCTCCATGCACTGTGAGGTCAATTTCCCCGCCACTAAACAAAAAAGTGATCTGGATATTCCCCTCCCGGTGGGTATGGATGACGATGCCTACCTGCAAACCTTAGCCCACTATCTCCCCGATATTTTGTCTGAAGTTCAGCCTGACTTAATTCTCTATGATGCCGGAGTTGACACCCACGCATGCGATCGCTTTGGGAAGCTAGCACTTACGGATACTGGAATTTACCGCCGTGAAATGCAGGTACTCAGCACCTGTATTGCATCAGGCTATCCTGTCGCCAGTGTGATTGGGGGCGGCTATGGAGATAACCTGAATGCCCTGATATACCGTCACTCTCTCCTCCATCGTGCCGCTAATGATGTTTATCGTCATCTAGTATGAAGGGAACAGAGGTAGGGTGTGCATTGCCCACCTTACATAGGGGTGAGCTGATCACCTAGTAGTTTACAATTCATAATCAATCTCTCGGCACTGATACACTTCAACTACCCCAACTTACTCCGCTTCACCTAACGGTTCCGCTTCGCGCTCAGTTGGGGATTGCATCTATCGTCCACCTCAACTGCGAGTACCTTCCGAGGCGCTCGCCTTTGGCTTCGTCCGACGACGCATCAGGGACGGCTGAAAGACGCCCCGTACTCTCCCACTCTTGGCGAGAGAGCAACACTCTAAGTGCAACATTCCTAGCACCAACTAGATCTGCATGGAGAGTATATCCACACTGCTGACACACAAAAGTTAGACCCTTGTTAGGTCTATTTTCTTTAGATGTGTGACCGCAATGCGGACAAGCCTGAGAGGTGTAATGAGCATCTACTTTCACAGCTAAACTTCCAGACAACACAGCTTTGTAATCAATGAAGCCGTGCAATTCGGCAAATGA